>VSOD01000535.1 GCA_009774655.1 Lachnospiraceae bacterium | reverse complement strand
AATTCGGCTTCTGATGCCATCTTGTCGAACTTCTCCATAACAGTATCGTAAGTTCCTTGGGAAATATCCGGCAATTTACTGCCCCATGTCTCCTCTGCCTGCTTGTAGCCTTTCTTGAATGCTTCGCGCATCTCTTCGATCTTGCTCGGATCGCCGCCTGTTAGTGCATTGGCAAAATCAATGATCCTGTCGGATGTCTGTTCTACGCCCCAGTAACCATCCTCAGCAATATTCTTCTGTGCCTGTGCCTGAGTAGCAGCATCCACTTTAAGATTGCCGCTGGCAAGAACGAACCAGATGCCATTGGCCTTGTCAAAGATCTGACCCTGCTGGGTCATCAGTTTCTCTACGATACTCTGTAGCTGCTGTGCATGTGCCTCAGCGTCCGCTTTCATCTTATTCACCAGATTGCTGTACTGTGTGTAGGTCTTGGTCACTGTATCTTTAGATGTCTCCCTTGAAGGCTCGTAGACAACGCTGTTTTCCTTTTCATCGGAAGCATTACCCTTGGAATTAATATTTGAAAGGTTGTTTCTGACTTCTGTGCGACGGTAAACAGCCGCTTTTACCTATAATATTGTACCATCTTGCTGGAAAGATTAGGAACAACATGGAGAAAACTTCTCTTTTTGTTGACTTTTAGTGACGGAAAAGGGGCGTTTATGACAAATAAGTTTTTGGGGGTTATAGACAAAAGAAAGGAGTCTTTTTTGTGAAATACTCCGAGTTGTAAAAGCGGAAAGATTCTGTTAAGATAATCCTACTAGACTTGAAAACGCTTTCAGGAATAAGGGACGGGAAAGACTGAATATGACGGCTTCTATCTATGATGTGGCGAAGCGGGCGGGCGTTTCGATCTCCACGGTTTCCCGCATTATGAATGGCAGCGCCAATGTAAGTGAAGTGAAGAAGGCGGCGGTACAAGAGGCTATGGAGTTTTATCAGTATGAGCCGAATCAGTTCGCCAGAGGGCTGGTAAAGCAGCGGTCGAATTTGATCGGTATTTATTTTTCGATGGCTTCTGCGTCGATGTTTGAGTCCTCTTACAATCTGGAACTGCTTAAGGGAATCGAGAAGGTTCTCACGTATCAGAATTACAATATGGTATTGATCAATGAGATGGAGGAATATAAGAGCAGAAGTAAGGGCACGCCGAAGTATCTGGAATTTGTCAGGCAGAAGCGGATTGACGGTCTGATTTTAAGTGGTCTGAGTGACAGGACCATGAAGGAGAGTGTTTTTAAGCAGATCATTGACGAAGAGTATCCGTTGGTATATATAGGGAAGCGCATTCATTTGAAAGGATTGAATGTGTATGCGCAGTTTGAGCAATACAGCTTGAAGATGGTCGATGTATTGCGCCGGTATAACCACAGGAAAATAGTATATTATATCATGGTAGGGCATCAACATTATCTGCAGGAGATTTTGAAGAAAGTGGAGGAGCAGATGCCGGAGATGGAACTGCACCCGATTATTTTGCAGGATCAATGTCCGAAGCGGGAGGAGATGCTGCGTCAGACAGAACGGCATGTAAGAGAATTTGGATGTAGTGCGATCCTTTCACCGAGCATGGAGGTAACGCAGATGCTCATTGGTATATGCGCGCAGCTTGGGATGGCGGTACCGGAACAGGTATCTATCCTGTCTGTGGAGCACAGGCAAGGAGATGGAGAGCTTCTCTTTCCGAGGATTTCGACCTTCTATGTACCGGCGGGGAATATGGGGAGTGGAGCGGCGAAGCTGCTGCTTGGTGTGATTCAGGAAGAAGAGACGGAAGAGCGTTCAATAGAATATGAGACAGTATATATAGCAAGGGACTCTATAAGGCGTCTTTCTTAGAACGCCTTATAAAAACCCCGTTTTTGAAAGCGCTTTCTGAAAGCGCTCTCAAAAACGGGGATGTCATACATTCTAACGAAAAGAAAGAGGGAGAAGGAGGCATAGTTATTAGAGATGAAAGCAATCATGGTAATGTACGATTCTTTGAATCGGAATATGCTGGAGACTTACGGATGCGACTGGACACTGACGCCTAATTTTAAGAGGCTGGCGGAAAGATGTGTACAGTTTGACAACTGTTACGTAGGCAGCATGCCCTGTATGCCGGCGCGCAGGGAGCTGCATACGGGAAGATTGAATCTGTTCCATCGCAGCTGGGGACCGATGGAACCTTATGATGATTCCATGCCGGAGCTTTTGAAGAAGGCCGGAATTTATACGCATCTGGTCAGCGATCACCAGCACTACTGGGAGGACGGAGGCTGTACTTATCACAACCGGTATTCTTCCTGGGAAATTTCCAGAGGGCAGGAGGGTGATCTGTGGAAGGCCGATTTGTCTTATCAGTATGATAAAAAGACGGTGTTCAAGAATAAAGAGATGATGCTGGCTTATCCGCCGTATACCAGGATGATGGCGCACGATCAGGTGAACCGTCGGCACATGGAGAGTGAGGAAGAGACCTCCCAGGCAGTGACTTTTCAATATGGTCTGGAATTTATTGAGAGAAACCATGCGCAGGATAACTGGTTTCTGCAGATCGAGACCTTTGACCCCCACGAGCCCTTTTATTCCCTGAAGGAGGATAAGGCGCTGTATCCGCATACTTTTGTGGGAGATGCCGAAGCGGAAGCTGACTGGCCGCCCTATGCCCCGGTGGCGGAGGATGACAATACCGTGGAACATGTCCGGTATGAATATGCGGCGTTGCTGAGTAAGTGTGACAGATATCTGGGATTGGTTCTGGATGCCATGGACAAATACAATCTCTGGGAAAACACCATGTTGATCGTGAACACGGATCATGGATTTCTGCTGGGGGAACATGGCTG
>VSOD01000534.1 GCA_009774655.1 Lachnospiraceae bacterium | reverse complement strand
GTCCGCAACAGGATTCTGGAAGAAATGCGGTCGGATTACGTTCTGCTTGCGCAGGCCAAAGGGTTGACGAGGCGACGGGTGGTGTTTGGTCATTGTGTGCGGAACGTGCTTCCTTCCTATTTAAGTATCATGGCGGTATCGGTGCCCCATATCATGGGCGGAACCTATATCGTGGAGACTGTTTTCTCCTATCCGGGGCTGGGCACGCTTTCCTATGAAAGTGCGCGGTATAAGGATTACAATCTGTTGATGCTCCTTGGCCTGCTTTCCGGGGCCGTGGTCATATTGTGCAGCTATGCGGCGCAGGCAGTCAATGAGAAAATAGATCCCCGCAGTTTTACGAAATAACGGTGTGAGAGACAGGAGGCAGCGTGGAAAATAAATTTGAAATAGCAGGTATCCGCAGGCCGGCGCAGGAAGAGACGTTGCCGCGGCGCAAGAAGGACCGGGACCGGCCGTTTTTGTCGATGGTGGTGCTGGCCGTGATCGTATGCGGCTGCCTGGCATGTGAGCTTATTATGACCAAAGATCCCACATATCTGGATCTGCAGAACTACAATATTATGCCGGGCAGGGAATTTCTGTTTGGCACGGACACCATGGGGCGGGATATTTTTTCCATGATCTGGTACGGGGGCAGGATCTCTCTCCTGATCGGGGCAGCGTCGGCGCTTATCTCCACTGCCGTGGCCATTGTCTACGGAGCGGCCAGCGGCTGCGCTCCCGCATGGCTGGATGCGCTGATGATGCGCCTGGCGGAAATACTGCTCAGTGTGCCGGGGCTTTTGTCCGTGGTCATGCTGCAGGCGGCACTGGGAGAGGCGAGTGTGCTGAGTATCTCCTTTGCGACAGGGATCACGAGCTGGATGAGTATGGCGAAGATCGTCAGAAGCGAGGTGCGGCAGCTCAGAAACAGTGAGTATGTCATCGCGTCAAAATGTATGGGAGGCGGTTTCCGGCATGTACTGCGGAAACATCTGATACCGGCTTTTATGCCGGCCATTATGTTTATGGCGGTGATGAATGTGCGCAACGGGATCGTGGCGGAGTCCACCCTCAGTTTTATGGGAATCGGCCTTCCGGTGGAAGTGATCACATGGGGCAGTATGCTGTCTCTGGCGGAAAAGGCGCTCTCGTCCAATTCCTGGTGGATCATCCTGATCCCCGGCTTTTTTCTGGTTGCAACGCTGTGCTGCATTACGAATATTGGCGATTACGTGCGCAGACTGATGCACCCGCAATCCGTGAGAAAAAGTCTGTGAAAAGGCAGCGCGGCGCTGTTGACAGCGCAGAAGGGCAGGGGTATAATAAAATACCCTGCCTTTTTGGCGCCGGGAAATATAAGTTCAATTTGGTAATCTCCGGCTGTTACCGGAGAAAGAAGACCTGCTTGGCAAGATATTTTCATGTAACTGTGAGGACAAATATTACTACCAGGAGGAAGCAAAATGATCACGATGGAGCATGTATGCAAGTCGTACAGAGTAGCAAAAAGAAACGCAGGCATGATAGAGGCCTGCAAGGCGCTGTTCCGGCGGAAAGTGGAGATTATCCACGCATTATCGGATGTGAGTTTTACCATCGGGGACGGGGAGATGGTGGGCTACATCGGGCCCAACGGCGCAGGCAAAAGTTCTACGATTAAAATTCTGAGCGGAATCTTAACACCGGAGAGCGGGAGCTGTCTTGTAGACGGACGCATACCATGGAAAGACCGTAAAGAGCATGTGCGACAGATCGGGGTGGTGTTCGGGCAGCGCTCCCAGCTGTGGTGGGATGTTCCGGTGATTGATTCTTTTGAACTCCTGAAGGATATCTATTCGATTTCTCCCGCTGTGTACCGGCATAATATGGAAGAGCTGACGGAGCTTCTGCACCTGCAGGAACTGTTGAGAATGCCTACGAGACAATTATCCCTCGGCCAGCGGATGCGCTGTGAGATCGCGGCCTCTCTTCTGCACTCGCCGAAGATCCTTTTTCTGGACGAGCCGACGATCGGCCTGGACGCGGTGTCCAAGCTGGCGGTACGGGAATTCATTCTTCGTCTGAATCAGACGCACAAAACCACTGTTATTTTAACGACTCATGATATGCAGGACATCGAAGCGTTGACGAAGCGTATCATCCTGATTGGCAGAGGACGGGTATTGATGGACGGCACGCTGGAGGATATGCGCGTGCTGGCGGCGGTACATGATAATGATAATGCGGCCGCGGCACAGCCGGAGCAGACCGAAGAAAGTCTGGAGCGTATTGTGGCCGCTCTTTATCAACAACTGCATATCGTGTAGGGAGGAGAGAATATGAGAGCATGTAAAAAGTATTTTTCCTTTTTTCGGCTGCGTTTCAATATGGGGCTGCAGTACCGCATGGCTGCAGTCAGCGGTGCGTTCACACAGATTCTGTGGGGGTTTATGGAGTGTCTGGCGTTTCTTGCTTTTCGGCAGGCGGATCCTGCGGCTTATCCGATGACTGTTTCGGCGACGGTCTCCTATGTATGGCTGCGGGAGGCATTTTTCTCTGCGTTCAGGACTTGGCAGACAGACGGCGAGGTCTTCGACAGTATTATGGACGGCGGCATCGCCTATGAGCTTTGCCGCCCGGTCTCCGTCTATAATATGTGGTTCGTCAAAACGGTGGCCGGCCGGATCTCTGTGGCGACGCTGCGTTCCATTCCGCTGCTGGCGGTGGCCTGTCTTTTGCCGAAGCCGTTTCGCCTGTCGCCGCCTGCCGGTCCGGTGCCCTTTATGCTGTTTGTGCTCACTTTGTTTCTGGGGCTGGGCGTGACGGTGGCGTTTTGTATGTTTACTTATATTCTGGCCTTTTTCACGATATCGCCCCAGGGGC
>VSOD01000533.1 GCA_009774655.1 Lachnospiraceae bacterium | reverse complement strand
GTTCTGGCAGGGATGGATGTTGCAATGATACCAGGTGAAGAGGAGAATATCAGGATCGTAACGCCAATAGACCTGGAGCGTTTTAAGCTGTTTCTGAATGCATAGGACATCTTTTTAATATGTTTTTGAACAGCGTCATATGGTTTGATTTTGCGGTTTCTGCAATGCTGTAGATGATGGCGCTGGACTTTGCTCCGGCAATGGTATCGATCGTCACTTGGTTTTTCTTACTGATACAGAATCCGCGGATAGACTGTTCCGCAGCGTTGTTGTCCATTGGCACTTCGCCATCGTCCAGGAACTCTTTCAGGAATTTTTCCTGGTTCAGGGAATAATGTACCTCATCATTACCAAGTCAATCAGCAGGTTTCTTTTCCAGAGCCTGCGGGCTTTTCGTCGTTCACATAGTATTGATAAGGGCAGGCAGGGCCTTTTTCTGCTCGTCATTTAAGGTGCTCCTTTTTGAAAACAAGGTGCGCTGTTCTTCGGTAAATTCCGTCGGGCCGTTTCCCTCGGAGAAGAATTACGATAGAGTTATACCAAACGCCCCGCATACTGCCTCTAAAGTTGGCAATGTCGGCGCATTATTTCTGTTGAACATATTTGTAACGGTGGAATGGGAAAGGCCGGATTCCTTCGCCAGGCAGTAATCTGTCCAGCCGCGTTCCTTCATAGACATGCGGGTATACTATTCATAAAATATCGGGAGGCTTGCTGCTATGGAAGAGGAAACTTTATTTGAAAGGCTGGCCTGCGCAAGACTGTTGACAGTTTGAAGCAGAGAGTTGCAATTAAAAAACGGCACTGTGAATGACAACAACAGATGCGCATATATAATTGCCGGTAAAACAGGTGAATTGCATCTGTCTCGTTTATATGGTATACTTCTCACATATACTGGCAGGAGGAACCGGTGAACGTCTTATGCGTGGCAAGCCGAAGCCATGTGTATCGGTGAGAGGAAAAATGATTGTTACGCACTGTCTTGAGGCGGTCGGAACGCATCCGCAGGTTGACGCGGTTCAGATCGTTGCGGATGAGGAGTGGCGTGAGATAATATATAGTGAAATGCCGGAGGCTGTGCAGAGAAAGTTCAGCGGGTTTTCGAAACCCGGTCTGATCAGACAGCATTCAATTATGAACGGAAGCTGCTTCCTGATATGATTGACCGGATACAGGATTCGGTGGAACCGGCTGTTATGGCGGGGATGAATCTGGCAGTCATTCCGGGAGATGAGATGAATTTCAGGATTGAAACGCCGGTAGATCTGGAACGCTTAAAACTGTTTATCAACGCATAGGATCATAGTCGGTGTAAGGAGAGAGAGCATGTTTTGGAACAGGAAGAACGAGCAGACCGCAGCGCTTGAGGCCAGGATGGAGGCCGGACTGGAAGCGTTGGGGCAGAAGCTGTCTGAAGGAAATACACAGCTGGCCGACACGGCCAGAGTGCTGGATCAGCTGCAGCGCACGGTTCGGGAGCAGGGGATGTCGATTGAGGATCTGCTGGAGGAATGGAGTGGAAGAAATACCGCGGAGGAAGAGCTGAGAACGCGGCTTAACGAATGTGAAGACAGGGAGCGGCATCTGCTTGCTTTATTTGAGGCCTATCAGGAACAGATCAGGAATCTGAAAAGGTTTGCGGAAGGCAGAGACGGGGAGTGGGCGGCGCAGATCGGCCTGATGGAACAAAGCCTGGAACATCACAGACAGATGTGCGGCATCAGTCTGACCGGGGAATGTGGGAGCACAGTGGATTATGATCTGCATGAAGTGATCGAAGTTATGGATACTGCCCTGCCGGAGCAGGACCGGAGGATTGCGGACGTCTATCATGTCGGCTATCTGTATCAGGGGAAGGTAAGGACAAAGGCGAAGGTTGCGGTCTATGCTTTCGGCAATATGGACAGGAGGACGGAGCATACAACAAAAGAAGAAAAAGGAGATGGACATGGGTACAGTCATAGGGATTGATCTTGGAACATCCACCACAGAGGCGGCAGTTATCTGTGACGGCAAACCTGTTATGGTCTTGAATCCTGAGAAGGAGATCATAACGCCTTCGGCGGTAGGGCTGGATTCCAGTGGTAACTGGGTCGTGGGTTCCAGGGCGCGGGCACAGTATCTGCTCTCGCCGGAGAATACGGCCATTGAGGTGAAACGTAAGATCGGCACGAGTGAGGAGATCAGGCTTGGGAAACAGTCTTATACGCCGGTAAAACTTTCTGCAAAATTGCTGGAGTATGTTAAGACGTATGCATCGGAATATCTGGAGGAGGAGATCACGCGGGCGGTGATCTCGGTGCCTGCTTATTTCGACGAGATACAGCGGCAGGCCACCGTGCGTGCGGGACAGGAAGCAGGGCTGCAGGTGGAACGCATTATCAATGAGCCTACGGCGGCGGCATTAAGTTACGGGCTTGAGCACATGGAGGAGGAAAGCCATGTGCTGGTTTATGATTTGGGCGGCGGGACTTTTGACGTGACGCTTTTGGAGATGTTTGACGGTGTCCTGGAAGTGAAGGCGAGTAACGGCGATAATCAGCTGGGCGGTAAGGATTTTGACGAGAAGCTGATGCAGTGGCTGAATGAGCGGTTCAAAAAGAAACACGGCGTGGATCTTATGCAGGATCGGTATGCCGCGGTGAAGTTGAAGGAAGAAGCTGAGCGTTGTAAAAAGCTGCTGAGCACCCAGGAAACCTGTCATATTCTGGTGCCTGTGATCGCGGAAAAGGGAGGCAGACCGCTGGCTCTGGATGAGGAGATCACTGCGGAACAGTTTGAAGAGATCGTGCGGGAACTGTTGGAGCGTACTCATCGTCCGATTGATGTGGTGCTGCCAGACAGCGATATCCTGCCGGAGGAAATTGACAG
>VSOD01000532.1 GCA_009774655.1 Lachnospiraceae bacterium | reverse complement strand
GCTGAACTATTACGCACACGCAACATTCGCTTCCGCAAGGGCTGAAATGGAAAGGCTGATTGCAGCATAGCCGCAGACGGATTTACTACTTCTTTTACTACCATTGAGAGGGAAAACCTAAAAGGTTATGAGGGTATATAAGAACTTCTCCCCATATCTAAAATGCCGGGAAAGCCCGGAAATACGGGCTATACCGACATATAAGAACTTCTAAAGAGATAATCTAAATTTACCATAAATTTTAAACAGACAAACTTTACATTTACTGCGGAATTAAAAGTATAAATAAGCATAAATAGGAAGGGAAGTGGCAACATGAGTTCCAAAGAGCTTGCAAAAAATCTTATAGACCAGATACCGGAAAGCAAAATGTACTATATTATCGCTTATCTGCAGGGGGCAGCAATCCCGGAAGAGGTTCCCAATGCGGAAACACTGGAATCGATACAGGAACTGGAAAATGGTGGCGGCACACTGTTTACAGGCAGTACGGAGAATTTATTTGCCGAACTGATGGAGAGCTGACCATGCTGGATGTGCGTTACTCCACTAAATTTAAGAAAGATTTCAAGACCTGCGTCAAGCGTGGCTGCAAAATGCAATTATTACAACAGGCAATCGACACGCTCCGCATTCCTGCGCTGTTGCCTGAAAAAAATAAGGATCATAACCTGATTGGGGATTATTCCGGTTATAGGGAATGCCACCTTGCCCCTGACTGGCTGCTGATCTACAAGCAGACTGATGATGAACTAAGACTGAACCGCACCGGCTCACACGCGGATTTATTTGGAATGTGATATATGGCTTTGCCTCTTTTGCTTACTGACAGAAGGGGCATTTTCTTTTTAAGCGCTCTTTTTGAGATGTTTCTTCTTTGGTAGTCTTATATGGAGATGGTACTGGTCATGATCCCTGATCTCTTCTATAGCTTGCTGTAATGAAGGGGCATTTCCCTGATTATGGAATTGATTGGCAGGATGATGTTTGTGCTGTATCTTACATGATGAAAATTTCGAATACTGCTGGTGAAGGATATGCCAATAATGCTTCGTATTCTTTGACTGCAGGGTGACGGAATAACATCCTGCATTGATGATATGGAAATAGCTCACCCATGTCCACTTCTCATTTGCCAGAATCATCAAAATTTTGAGTTTTCCGAACCTTATTGGAAACAGTCCTTATTATGCAAGGGATATAATGATGAGTTTCAGATAGCTTCTCTCTACTTCGACGTATAAAGAATTCCAATAGTTCTTGCATAATTTGTCCTGACATCCACCATGCCCTATTCGATCTATTCATGTCATAATTTTTCGGAAATCCTTTCAATACTGCCATTTCTTTGTGTGATAGCCTATGAATAATTCCATTGACTCGAATCAACGGAATTTTTATTAAATTCCACCCCACATATGGCTGTTCTACATATTTATCTTTCCTCCAACAAAGAAAACTATCCTCTTTGCTCTCTTCTGAAATTTCATCCCTGTTAATCCTATAGTACCATCCGTCTTCTTCCATGTCGGAAATGAACTTATGAACTGGAATCGTTATTCCCAAATCCCTATATCCCGGAAATTCATACTGATAATCTGGTATTCTGCTTCCAATCGCATAGAGCTGTTCCTCTCTCACCGGGTATCCGGTAATTTCCCTGCTGCTCAGAACTCTCCAGGTAATATTATAACCTGTCTGACATATTTCATCGCAAAATCCTGACCACATCGGGTTTTTATGCATTCCTTTCTGCATAACCAAAAAAAACATGTGCGGTCTTTTCCACTTTATAATCTCCGCAGTCCTTTTCAAAGGTGTTTCATTAAACCCATGCGGTTCAAATTCACTTTTTCCACTGTTTTTAGATGTAAACACCTGCATCAAATCAATTGCTATTACATCTACATCTGAAATTTCTTCCGGCATAAGTTCCATCAAACCTCTTTCGCATATTTTTCCTCCAATATTCTTCCTGTGAATTTCTATCGCTTTCCTGTCTTTTACAAAAATCTCTTTTATCTGAAAACCGGCTTCCACAAATCCCAAAGACATTGCTCCAATTCCTGCCTCAATAATCGCGACCTTATTGTTCAAAATCATTCACCTCCTGATCCACATATTTTTCCATATTGTGTTACCGTTCAAACTAATTTCCCATTTGTCCTATACAAAAAAGCCGGTCAATACAGTTTTTACCGTATTGAACAGCTCTTCTTTTCCAGTCTACATACAATAAGTCTCTACTAATTCCACAATCTCCTGATTGGTTGGTATCCTGCTATCATCCTTTTTATAATAAATCGTAAGCAGATACACTTCCGCATCATCCCTGACTGCGTAATAAATAATCCGATACCCGTTGGACTGCCCTGCCCTGGTATCTGTATTTGCTGACCTGACTTTGAAAGTATGCCCATCTGTCGGAATCCTTAATCCCGGAATTTCCGCTCCTATCAGGTTTCCTTTTTCCAATTCATCAGTTATTGCTTTAATATCCGTGCCTATATGCGTGAATCCTTTTTTCTTGATGTAATATTTCACATCTTTTTCAAACTGTTCAGTAGGTATAACTGTATACATTTATCTTTCTTCCTCTTTGCTCCATTTTTCAATATTCGCAAATAAATCATTTAAGGAACGCTTGGGAGTTTTGCCTTCACGCATATTCTTTACTTCCTTGCATGACTGCATAATAGATTCTGAAATTGTACAAGGTCTGTCCAAATTTGCTGCTACGCTCATTACTTGTTCCTCCTCCACTACTTTATTTTTTCCTGCTTTCTTACACATATCATACCACCTTTTAATAATTCTGTATAGTTAGTATGATACCCTCCAAGCAAAAATATCTAAACGCATAATAAATATTATAT
>VSOD01000531.1 GCA_009774655.1 Lachnospiraceae bacterium | reverse complement strand
AAATCAAGGCTTTAAAGGTACTTTTCATATGAATAGAATTCTAAAAAATTGTGGCGTTAACTTCGAAAGACGGGGCTATAGTTCAAGTCAATCTGCGTAATCTGTCATTTTAACTGCCTGTTTGGTTTTCCGCTTCCCACATGGCATTCCTGTTTCATCCCTTTCGCTTAAACAGATTCCCACTTCCATGCAGATTCCTTTGTCCAAATTTACGTTGTCTCTTGTATCCTGCCGTCAAATGTGCTATATTAAGCATAGAAAAAGGGAAAGCCATAGAAGCGGCTCTACCCCTGATAGCTAAAAACTGTTTTACTTACAAACAGCCGTCACTATTGTGCGTAGTGGCGGCTATTTCTTTTTTCCCTTGTTAATCTGATAAATCAAATTCACAAGGGCAACAATGAGTATACCGATCTGGATCAAATCCTGATATGTAACATACATTGCATCGCCCTCCTTTCTTCCGTCCGGAGGGCTGCCTGAACCCTCCGCAAAACTACAAGAGGGGTAAAGCCGCCTTTGGCTCTATGGTTTCCCATGCAGGAAGTATAACACATATTTCCGTGTGATACAATTACAATATTCTGTTCTCTGATAACGATCCTGCTACGGTGGTCACACTATGCACCGCATATCAGAACTCTCGGAAAATCTATGAAGAAGGCTGCGAAATCTGCATACCGGGTACTAGATCTGCTCATTCTGTCTGTGCAGTTCCGGCGCCTCATACTTATCCAGAAAATCCTCCCCCAGAAACAACACCTCCTCCGCAAACTTGATTCCGCCCGGCACCGTCAGCACCGATATGACCCGCTTAAACCGCAGTCCCGGTATAAAATTCAGGATTTCCATCGGAAACATCCCGTTTAGCACGATATGCTCCGGAAAGACCTGCGTGTAATCCAGCACATCCCTGGGATGGGGCTTGATCAGGATCTGCCCCCGCCTGCCGTCGATCTCCCCGTATTCCCTGATGATATCCGTAAAGATCCGCCTGCGCACGTCAAGATCGCACAATGGCTCCGACAGCACCAGTATCTTATCCTCAGCGCCCTGTGCCAGCTGCCCCAGCAGCCCGTCCAGGTTCTCGATAAAAAGCCGGATCAATGTGTCCTTATCTTCCTCCGTCAGCCGCTCCACCAGCTTTGCCCGGGGAACCTCGATATACTTTTTACATGGATAAGGGACGACGCTCTTATCGTTGATCTCCATATCCAGACAATACTTGCCGTATCCGTTCTGGATGAAGATCAGGTTACGGGCCGCCATCCAGGCTTTCAGCCCGAAATGCCCTCTGTTGTCATACCGCGCCGTATCGTAATACTGAATGCAGTTGAGCCCGTCCTCCACCGCATGATAAGGAATCTTCTCATAACTCAGATAGTACCCAACAGGATCCGAATCACAGAATACATAGATATCCTGATACTGCCTGAAATCCACCGGCACATAAGCCTTCTGCAGCCTGCCAAGAAGCTTCGTGTATTTGATGCGGGCCAGCATGTTGACAAACAGGTTCCCCCGGTCGGTATGGTACTTCGCAAGCTCCGGAAAGAAGGTATCCTCTTTCTCGTCAAACATCACCACTTCCTCAAAAAGCGGACACCGGTCGGCTCTCTCTTTCAGATTCCCGAAATCATTCGACATCGTGCTCAGCACCAGCGTTGCCCTGCCCTGCCGCTCCTTCGGCAGCGCAAGCTCTTTTAAACAGGTTACATATACGTGATAGTATGTGTGGCATACGTAGATTCTTTCTTTCATCATGTACTCTCATTCGTCCCTTTCAACCAATTATCGCTGCAGCCGGTACGCTCAACCCGGCAGATCCGTATACAGCAGCTCACCATATTTTATATTTAACTCTTCTTCCAACTTTAAAAACTGTGGAATATATGTCTTCAAAATGCGTCCCACCAGTTCCGTCGCCGCACTGCCGTCATAAATATGTGCCATGTCGTTTCTGTCTTTGAGCATATCCAGCCATAGTTCACCATCGAAAAACGGATAAACAGCATACGCTTCTTTGATGATACTTCTGGGTGATCCTGTTTTCGCCACGCTGCTGCCCTCATAGGCCAACAGCTCTTTTAACAGTTTCCACCCCAATTCAAACTGGATCGAAAATTTATCAATGATCCCACTGACAATAAATTCATTGTCAAGCCTCTCCTGCCCTGCCCTTTCCAGCACACGCAGGCGGGAGACATAATTCTCATATTTTTTCATAAATGATCTTACCTTCTTTCTTGATCGCCTGCCGAAGCTCCTCCTGCACGTCCCTGCTTAAGTCTATCACATCGAACCTGAGCGGCGTTAATGTCTCTTCGTCCACATCCAACGCAAAACGGGAAATCTCTCCGCCGTATACAGCAAGATCAATGTCACTGGCACGCCCGTAATCTCCGCGCGCCCTTGAACCGAACAAGATTACTTTCTCTACATTATACTATTCCGCCAGCCGGCAGATTTCCTCTATAACAACAGGTTTGATCCCGGTTTCCTGCACCTGTTCCACCTCCTGCTTTGCCTGACCCTTTTCTCCGCGCAAATACTGCCCGCAGGATCTGCTGTTCTTTCCTTACTATACCATTGTATCCGCTCATTGTTAACTTTAAATTCCTGATTTATACCGAAAAATCTCGTACCAGAGAAGCCGAAGGCTGAACTGTTGCAAAATCTCTGTTCTGGATCGAATTGTGCATTGTCTCCGGCCCGAAAATGAGGTAAGATTGTAACAGTTCCGCCTGCGCTTTTATTTCCGCAGGCCGGACACGACTCACAAACTTTTTTAAGGAGAGGTCACCCTATGGATCAGACAATGCATACGCCCTATTTTATAATAGATGAACCGGTTTTGACGCATTACTACGACATTATG
>VSOD01000530.1 GCA_009774655.1 Lachnospiraceae bacterium | reverse complement strand
GTATACTGGACAAAGGAGCCAGCTTGTGGTATGATAATCGAGATGTAACAAAATCGTAATATTTATTTACGAGCTGGCACCCGTAGTCTAATGGATAAAACGTAGGCCTCCGACGCCTTTGATGCAGGTTCGAGTCCTGTCGGGTGCATTAAACTGACAAGCTAAGAAAGGTTTTTTAGATGAATACGTCCAACAACAATATACAGGATTTTATCAAAGCTAAGCTGGAAATTTTCAGGAACTGGCTCTTTCGATATTCCAAAATTATCATGCCTGTAGTATTGGCACTCTGTGTGGTTGGTACGATCATTGTTTCGATCAGTGCCAATAAGAGGAAGGCAGCCGAAGAAGAAAGTGCCAGATCGGCAGAAGGCGGCAATGTGGAACTTGCCGGTGATCTGATAGCAGTACCGGAGGTACCGTTGCAGAAGGATGCAGTACCGGAGGTCAATGAACTGTTCAGTATTTATTATAACGCGATGGTGGAGGGTGACACCGACACGATGAGCAGGCTGGTAGATCGTCTGGATGATACGGAGGCCCTGAGGGCGGAGGAGACGAGTAAATATATCGAGTCTTATCCGGTACTGGAAGTCTATACGAAGGCAGGACCGAAGGAAGGCACCTATGTAGCCTACGTCTATGTGGAGGTGAAATTCAAGGATTACGAGAAACCGGTTCCGGGCATGCGGGTGTACTATGTATGTCAGAATGAGAACGGTGAGTACTACATCAATGAGGACGGCGAGGAGAACGATGCCGAGCTCAAGTATATCCGGGAACTGAATCTGCAGGATGATGTGGTGGATCTGAATAACAAAACAAGCGTGGCCTACAATGATATGCTGGCAGAGGATGATACGCTGGTAGAGCTTATCGTGGATATGAGTGCCGAAATCGACAAGAATGTGGGAGAGGCTTTGGCTCGTGCAGAGGGAAGCGATCTGGCTGACGGCGGCGACGCAGGAAGCGGTCTTATAGACGGCCTGATAGGTGCGGCGCAGATGGAAGAAGCTGCCGGCGATGGTGATGGTACGGTTGTGACCAGGGTGAAGGCGATCGACGTAGTCAATATCAGGAAATCCGACAGTGAGACTGCGGATAAGCTTGGCAAGGCCGCAGTGGGAGATGAATTTGACCTGCTGGAGAAGAAGGGCAACGGCTGGAGTAAGATCAGCTATGAAGGCGGCGAGGCTTATATCAAGAGCGAATTCCTGGAACCTTCCGAGACGCAGCAGGCCGATGTCGGTGAAAGTGCGGAAGCAGGCGGCGAGACGCAGGAGGAAGAACCGGAGGCACCGACAGAGCAGGCGGATAACAGCAGTTCGGCACAGACTTCTGGGACGGTGACGGTCAAGGAGAATGTCCGCATCCGTGCTTCGGCCAGCGAGAACGGCGAGAAGCTGGGAACGGCTTATGTCGGTGAGAAGCTGGAACTCATTATGAAGCAGGCAGACGGCTGGACCAAGGTCAAATATAACGGCAGGACAGCCTATGTGAAATCGGATTATGTAGAATAAAGACAAAGCCGCATATGCGGGCAATGATTAAAGTATAAAATAATGGCAATACTTAAGAGTATGGGAAATGTCTCATACTCTTTTTTTGTTCTTTTTTGTGAGACGGTGTTTTGTGATATTTGAAGGAAGCAGGAATGGGGGATTGCTATGAAACATGATGATGCAAAAATCTTACAGGAAATACAGCGCAATACGGAGATGGGGATGACTGCGATCGAGACGATCCTGGATAAGATCGAGGATGATGATTTTTCGCTGCAGCTGTCCAAACAGTCGCTGCGTTATTCGGAGATCCATAATAAGGCGCTGGATCAGATTCTGGAAAACAAAGGGGAAGTGTATCATGGCAGCCAGATCACGGATATGATGCTGAAAGGAAGCATTCATGTAAATACGGCCCTGAACATCAGCAGGGAACATCTGGCAGAGATGATGATCCAGGGAAGCAGCAGAGGCATTACCAGCATGTGGAAGGCGATGAAACATAATCGTCTGGCGACGGATGCGGCGGTCGAGCTGGCACAGGAACTGGTGGATTTCGAGCAGAAGAATATAGAGCGTCTGAAAGAGTATTTGTGATATGCAGATTCATATGTTGTATACAAGTATATAAGGATTCAAGTATCACTGTACAATATGTATAAAAAATACTGCTATAAAGCAGGGAATTTTTACACGTTAAAGTGATGAATTATGTTGTGGATTTTTTTGTCACATACTATAATGGTAAATGGAATGAGACAAAGAATAAAGGAGGATATATAAGATGTCATATGTTGATGAGGTTTATGAACTGGTAGTAGCGAAGAATCCCGCACAGCCGGAATTCCACCAGGCAGTTAAAGAAGTTTTAGAATCTCTGCGCGTTGTGATCGAGGCAGACGAGGAAGCATACAGAAAAGAAGCGCTGTTGGAGCGTCTGACGGTTCCGGAGAGGATCGTACAGTTCCGCGTTCCCTGGGTAGACGACAAGGGACAGGTGCAGGTGAACAACGGTTTCCGTGTGCAGTTTAACAGTGCGATCGGTCCCTACAAGGGCGGCTTGAGATTCCATCCTTCTGTTAACCTTGGTATTATCAAATTCCTGGGATTCGAGCAGATTTTCAAGAATTCCCTGACAGGCCTGCCGATCGGCGGCGGTAAAGGCGGCTCCGATTTCGATCCGAAAGGTAAGTCCGACAGAGAGGTTATGGCATTTTGTCAGAGCTTTATGACTGAGCTTTACAGACACATCGGAGCAGATACCGATGTACCGGCAGGCGATATCGGTGTAGGCGGCCGTGAGATCGGCTATATGTATGGACAGTATAAGAGGATCAGAGACCGGTATGAGGGCGTGCTGACAGGAAAGGGACTGACA
>VSOD01000053.1 GCA_009774655.1 Lachnospiraceae bacterium | reverse complement strand
GATATATATGACAGAGAGCGAACAGTACCAGAATTATCCGCAGGTAAACGGATTTACGGGACAACACTGGCACGGTCAAACCGTGCAGAAATGAGGGGAAACATGAACAGGATAAATGGATACGGCGCGTATCAGAACAGTTACCACACCAATACCGTCAACAAGAAGGACACGGCCAAAACGTCAAAGACCGGTACCTCCAAAACAGACGGCACGAAAAAGACTGACAGCAGCGTACAGTTAAGCGACAGAGCCAGAGCTCTTTTGAAGGAGCTTCAAAAGACCTACACCAACATGGACTTCATGGTCGCAGACTACGAGACCGATGAGGAGGCGGCTTCCTGTCTCTCCCGCGGTTCCAAAGAATACAGCGTGCTGATCGATCCCGAAGAGCTTGAGCGCATGGCTGCCGATGAAGATGTGAAAGAGCAGAATCTTTCCATTCTCGACGAAGCAGTCGATAAGCTGGACGATATGACCAGACAGCTGGGCGACAGCAAAGACGATGTGATCCGTATGGGTATCAGCATCGGCAAAGACGGTGAAGTGTCCTACTTTGCCGAACTGGAGAAAGCCGGCGAACGCCGCAGAGAATTCGTGGAGAAGATCCGCAGCAACAAGAAAGAGGCAGCCGGAAAAGCCGACTTCAAAACCAACGGCAGATACGACTACGAACACAGCAAACATACGACCCTGTACGCATCGACCGCCGAAGAACTTTTAGACAAGATCAAAAATGTGGACTGGGACGAGATCAAAGAAGAAACCACCGTTCCCACACCGGGCGGACGGTTCGATTATACGATCTGATCCCCGACCGGTATCGTACAACATGCAAAACGGGCATCCGCGGCCGTGACTGACGATCGTCACGAAGGCGGATGCCCTTTCTCTATTCTCTGTTTGATCTGCCGCACATTTCCGGAAGCCGCCCGGCACTGTTATAATCCGGCCAGCTCCTTCCGTCTCAGACCGCCGAAGAAATCATCTATCGCCTGCACGATCTCAGCCGGCTCCATGCTCTTTAACAGATAGCCTTCCGGATTCAGCGCCATCGCACCGTCTCTGGTCTCCTGATCTTCTCTGCTGGTCAGGAATATAACCGGAATATCGGCAAAATCATGTTCGCTGCGAATCATCTCCAGCACCTGCTTGCCGTCCACGATGGGCATCTCATAATCCAGCAGTACCAGATCCGGCCGGTTCGTGGATATGGCCTTGATCGCCATGGCTGCGGAATTGGCCAGGCTGACCTGATAAGACTCCTCCAGCCATCCCTTGACATTGCGCAGCATCGTGCCGGAATCGTCCACGACCAGAATCTTCTTCTTATTGTGGCGGCCGTGCTTCTTCTCATAATGGCTGATGGAGCTCACCACTTCATTGACATTAATCGGCCGCTGGAATCTCTGCCGTATCAGATTCTTCGTTATGATCTTCTCCGCGGAGTTCAGTTCGTCCATATCTCCCACCGTGAAGATCGGGATATCACCCTCCGCCGCCTTATCCTTAATAAAATTGAGCGCCTGCAGTTCCTCCAGCAGATTCTCATCTACAAAAAGAACCATGGCGGAAGGCGTCTCCTCTATCTTATTGATGGCATTGATATCGGCCTTCACCATCGTCACATCATACTCCGCCTGTTCAAACCAGCTCTTTAACGACATGATCAGATAACTCTGCACTTCTGAGACAATGACTATATTCCCCATTTTAATCCTCTCCTAAACAACTGTCTTTACGCCGCAAAAGATCGCGGCAACGCTTCATTCACACAGTTGAGTATAGCAAATTTTCCCTGCGATAGCAAGTCTAATTCTGCATCCTGATCTGCTCCGTCTCCACCGGCGTATACCGCACCAGCGCAGTTTCGTCCAGATTCTCCCGGTGCATATCCACCGCCGTAATCTGGTGATTCCCGTAGGTCGTATAGTAGTAGATCCCCCTGTCCGCATTGCAGCAGGAGGTAAAAAGAGTCACCTCATACTGCCCGTCCTCCAGCACACAGCACCCCCGCGGCTGGTCCACCGACCCAAGGATATGGAAAAACTGGCTCACACTCTCCGCCTCCGTATCCCCCGAGACGGAATTCATCTTCACAAAAGCCGCCCTGACAAACCGCGACTGCGAGGACAGATCCCCCGGCAGCCCGATCGCGCCCATCCCGCGGCTGTAAGTCTGCAGTTTCAGCCTGTCGCAGAAATGATTGGTCGGCGGCTTGGGGGACAGGGCCATATAATTGTTCAGATAAAACATCTGCTCGCTAAAAGGCGGATTGTTGGTCAAAATCCCCACCGGGTTTTCCTCCACTTTCAGCCCGGAGGCCATCGCCTCCACCGTGATCGCCCCTTCCCTGTCCGCGATCATCCAATGCAGCTGGGCCACCGGCAGTCTCTTATTAAACGGTTCGTCGGTAATATTGATCTGCTCAAGCAGCGCCCGCACTTCCTTCACCGAAGCACACTGCCCGAGAAGCCAGGGAATGAGCTCATACCCCGCCACGTTATCTTTATTCTGCACCCAGCCGCCGTACTTTGCATTTCCTGTAAAATTCAGGCCGGCCATGCCGAGTCCCTTCTCGTTCACCGCGTCATAGTACAACGGAAAGCCGTCCTCCACATGCGCCATACCGATAATCGCATAGTGGTCTTCCATGATCCCCATGCTCCGAAACCGGAACGGGTATCTGCGGGGAGTCACCGCGATCTCATCCCCATAAGAAAAGTCATAGTCCAACGTCCGTCCGAAATAGAAGTCTTTCGTCCTGTAAGTTGCTGCTGTACACATACTGCTACCTCCGTCTGTCAAAATTTTGGCCTTGCCTTATTATATGACAGAACACAGGAAATTTACTCCCTCCGGCGGAAATAATACCACGCTCCCGCCAGATCCGCCAGCACCCAGCCGATCGGCACGGACATCCAGATGCCGGTCACGCCCACCGCCTCGATCGACGACAGCGCGTAAGCCAGCACCACCCGCGTTCCCAGCGAGATTACCGTGAGAACCACCGAAATTCCCGGTTTATGCACGGCGCGGTAATAACCGTAAAACAAAAACAACAGGCCGATCCCGAAATAGAACGCCGCCTCAATATGCAGATAGCCCGCCCCGATGGCGATCGCTTCCGCACTCTCTTCCTTTAAAAACAAACCCATCAGGGGCTTTGCGAAGCCCACTACCAGCGTCGAAATCAAAAAGCAGAAGACAAAGGCGCTCAGGACCGCATCCTTCATGCCCCTGCTGATCCGCTCCTTCTTGCCCGCTCCGTAATTCTGCGCCACATAGGTGGAAAAAGCATTGCCGAAATCCTGCACCGGCGCATAGGCAAAGGAATCGATCTTCACCGCCGCCGCGAAAGCCGCCATCACCACCGGCCCGAAGCTGTTCACCAGCCCCTGCACCATCAGTATGCCGAAATTCATGATGGACTGCTGCAGACAGGTCAGCGAAGAAAGCCCCGCCAGCTCCTTTAAGATCTGCAGATCAAAACAGCGATTCTGCCCGGAGACCCGCAGCTGCGGATATTTTCCAAGATAATACAGTACGATCCCGATTCCCGCCAGATACTGGGAGATGACGGTCGCTATGGCAGCGCCGCCCACGCCCCAGTGAAATCCCCGGATAAAGAGCAGATCCAGCACGATATTCGCCAGCGCCGAGACGCCAAGGAACAACAGCGGCACCACGGAATTGCCCACCGCCCGCAGCAGATTGGCCACGAAATTATACAAAAACACCGCCACGATCCCGGCAAAGATCCATACCAGATACTCCCGCATCAGCGCAGTCACTTCCGCCGGCACCCGCAGGAATATCAGAATACCTCCCATTCCAAGATACACCGCCGCGTTCAGCACAAGCGTCACCAGCCCGATGGACAAAAACGCAATGTAGATCCCCTTTTCCAGCCTGTCCTGATCCCTGCTGCCAAACTGTATGGAGAAAAAGGCGCTGCTGCCCATGCACAGTCCGATGATGATAGATGTCAGGAACACCATCAGCGTATAGGCAGACCCTACCGCCGCCAGCGCATTCTCTCCCAGATACCGCCCCACGATCAGCGTATCCACCACATTATACAGCTGCTGCAGCAGATTCCCCACCATGATGGGGAATGCAAACCGAAGCAGCTTATGTACGATTTTTCCTTCTGTCAGATCACAGTTCATGATTCCTAAAATATCACTCTCTTTTTCCGGATATTCCGTTTTAAATCTTATAAATCTTATAAATTTTACGATCTTATAGATCGTAATACATCTTAAACTCCGCCGGATTCGGGATCTGCTCCAGCTTCTTTAACTCGGCGCGTTTGCGCGCTACCCAGATATCGATCAGTCTCTGCGGGAAGACGCCGCCCTTTGTCAGATAGTCATGATCCGCCTCCAGCGCATCCAGCGCCTCTCCCAGTGATCTGGGCAGGCCCTTGATCTTCTTCTGCTCTTCCTCCGACAGCTTATAGAGGTTAAAGTCATATGGCCCCCAGCCGTTGGCTTCCGGATCGATCTGGTTCTCGATCCCGTCCAGACCCGCCATCAGGATGGCCGCGTAAGCATAGTAGGGATTTGCCGTGGCATCAGGGTTTCGCAGCTCGAACCGCTTGGCCTCCGGCGACTTGGCATAGGCCGGGATCCGAATCACCGCGCTGCGGTTCGATGTCGCATAACCAACCGTCACCGGCGCTTCAAATCCCGGCACCAGACGCTTGAAGGAATTGGTGGAAGGATTGGTGAAGGCGCACAAAGACGCGATGTGCTTAAGCAGACCGCCGATAAAATAATGCGCCGTGCGGCTTAAGCCGGAGTACCCTTCCGCGTCATAGAACAGCGGCTGGCCGTCCTTTAGCAGCAGCATATGCACGTGCAGGCCGTTCCCCGCCTCCTGATAGATGGGCTTCGGCATGAAGGTAGCCGTCTTGCCCTCTCTCGCCGCCAGATTCTTGATGATATACTTGATGATCATGGTGTTATCCGCCATGGCAGGCATATCCGCCAGCTCCACCTCGATCTCCATCTGGCCCGGGCCGCCCACCTCATGGTGATGGTATTTCACACGGATGCCCCAGTCCTCCATCATCATGCACATGCGGCTTCTGAGATCGTACCCCACATCCTGGGGCGCCGCCACATGATAGCCGCCCTTATAAGGGACTTCATAGCCGTTGTTGCCGTGCCGGAAGGCATCCATGCTGCCGTTCCACTCCGCCTGCCTGGTGTTGACCTGGTAGCCGCACTGCTGGGGCGTCACCTCGAAACGGGCGCTGTCCAGCAGATAAAACTCGAATTCCGGCCCGATGATCATGCGGTCCGCGATGCCGCTCTCTTTCATATATTCCACCGCCCTCAGGCTCACATTCTTCGGATACTGGTCGAAGGGTTTGTTCTCCCCCTGCCCGATGGTGCACACATTACCGCACATGGTCAATGTGGGCACGATCGCAAACGGATCCACATACGCCGTGTCCGGATCCGGCAGAAACACCATATCGCTTTTTTCCACCGGCGCATACCCGTAATTCGAGCCGTCGAAACCGATGCCGTATGTAAACGTGTCTTCGCCAAACCGTTCCACCGGAATGGTGATATGACGCCATCTTCCGTCGATATCCGTCATCTTGAAATCGATCATGCGGATATTCTGCTCCTCGCACAGCTGCCTGATTGCTTTACTCTTGTCCATAGCCTCCTGCTCCTTTCGCAATAGTTCCCTGATTTGGTTCCCTGATTTTGCTTAAGTATAACACAGTTTTCATCCTTTTTGCACTATACTTCTTTACTGCCGCTCTTCTTTTTGCCATAATAAAGGTGGTGCAAACACGATACCGGACTGTCAGGCCGTCCGGCTATCTCCACCGACTCCACGAAAGGACTCACAACCATGCCCCCTTATAAGATCATGATCGTAGAAGACGATCCCCTCATCCGGTCCCAGCTGCAGACACTTTTGAACGGAAACGGCTATGTGACGCTCACACCCGATCCGCTTGCCGACATTGCCGACGCTGTCAAAGACAGGCAGCCCCATCTGCTCCTGTTGGACATCCGGCTGCCCGGAGAGAGCGGCTTTTCCCTCTGCTCGAAGATCCGGACGTTCTCCGGCCTGCCGATCATCTTCGTCACAAGCTGCAACACGGATATGGACGAGTTAAACA
Source organism: Lachnospiraceae bacterium (assembly GCA_009774655.1). Classification (GTDB taxonomy): domain Bacteria; phylum Bacillota; class Clostridia; order Lachnospirales; family Lachnospiraceae; genus UBA3282. The sequence goes on along the minus strand of VSOD01000053.1, from coordinate 8,757 downwards.
GCATTCTCCTCGGCGGCGACGCCTTCATCACCAAGCCCTACAATACCGCGATCCTGCTGGCAAAGATCAATGCCCTGCTGAAACGCCACTATGCCTGCGGGCAGGAGGAATCCCTGACCTGGCAGGGAGCCGTGCTGCACCCGGAAAGCAGCCGGCTGGAATACCAGGGCAGACAGGCGGAGCTGACGAAAAACGAACTGAAGATCCTCGTCTTCCTTTTCCGGCACGCCGGCAGAATCTGTTCCCGCAGCGACCTGATCGATCATCTCTGGGACAACCAGCTCTATGTGGACGACAACGCCTTAAGCGTCAATATCAACCGGATCCGCGAGAAGCTGTCCGCCATCGGCCTTGACGACTTCATCAAAACCAGACACCGGCAGGGGTATACCATATGAACACAAGACTGTACTGGAAAAACCGGATTCCCTTTTTCCTCCTGAACGTGCTGTGTATGCTGGCGCTCTCCTTCTTCCTCTTTGCCACCGGAAGCAGCCCGGACACTGTCCTGTTCATCGTGCTCGTCTGGCTGCTGCTCCTGCTTCTCTGTACTGCGGTCAGCTGTCACCTGCGCAGGAAAGAACTGGACAGGCTGCTGCACATAACGGAACAGCTTAAGCGGCGCTGTCTGATCGCCGATGTGATGAAGCAGCCGCCGCGCGCGGAAGACCAGGTCTACCGGCAGATCCTTCGGCTTTCCGAAAAGTCCATGCTGGAAGAGATCGCCGGCATCGAACGTGAGCGGACGGCCTACCGGGAATATATCGAACAGTGGATCCACGAGATCAAGACGCCCATCACCGCCATGCGCCTGCTGTGCGAAAACAACCGCACCCCCTTCACGAAGGAACTGCTGGCGCAGCTTGAAAAAACCGACCGCTACACGGAACAGGCGCTCTACTACGCCCGCAGCGAACACACGGAGAAAGACTTTGTAGTCCGTGAGATCACTCTCTGCGACGTCATCCATCAGGCTGTCACGGACAACAAATACCTGCTCATGCAAAACCATATGACTGTCGATGTGGAAGAATCCGGTCTCACTGTCTTTGCCGATGAAAAGTGGCTGCGTTTTATCTTAAACCAGTTGATCGCAAACGCCGTGAAATACCGCCGGGATGACTCCGTCCAATCTGCATCCCCCGCGATCCGCTTCCATATGGAGCGCCGGGACGGCACCGTGCGTCTGTCTCTGTCGGATAACGGCATCGGCATTCCCGCCGGCGACCTGCCCCGCATCTTCGACAAAGGCTTCACCGGGCAAAACGGCCGCAGCAGACAGGGTTCCACCGGGCTTGGCCTGTATCTGTGCAGACGTCTTTGCGACAAGCTGGAGATCGGCCTGGAAGCCCATTCCCCCGCAGTAAGCGGCTCCGGCAGACTGCCCTTTCCCGACGCACCGAACACCGGAACGACCATCATACTGTCATTTTATGTAAACCACTTCATCAGTCAGGTGCAGGAATAACGGACATTCCTGCACCTGTTATAGTTCACGACATTAGAAATTTCGCTTTCGGCCCTGCAAAAACTTCCGCATCTTACTATGACTTCTTACAAATCTGTTAGAACTTCGTAAGAAAAAAGGATACAAACAGATCCTTATTCGCTTTATCATAAAGCCATAACACATGAAAAGAAAGGAAGACAGCGTATGAAACCTGTTCTGACACTGGATCACATCCAGAAATATTATGGAAATGAAGGCAATCTCACACAGGCGATCAAGGATATCAGCTTCACGGTCGAAGATGGAGAATTCCTGGGGATCATGGGAGCCTCCGGCTCCGGCAAGACGACGCTCCTCAACTGTATCTCCACCATCGACACCGTCAGCGCCGGTCATATTTACCTGGACCAGACTGCCGTTACCGACTTAAAACCCAAACAGCTGGCCAGATTCCGCCGGGAGAAGCTGGGCTTTATCTTTCAGGATTTCAACCTGCTGGATACACTGACCCTGCGGGAAAATATCTCCCTGGCGCTGACCATCAACAAAGTGCCCTGGCAGCAGATCGGTTCCCGCGTGCAGGAAGCCGCCGAAAGCCTGGGCATCGCCGAAATTTTAGACAAATACCCGTATCAGGTATCCGGCGGCCAGAAGCAGCGCTGTGCCTGTGCCAGAGCGCTGGTCGGCAATCCCCGGCTGCTGCTGGCGGACGAACCTACCGGAGCGGTGGACAGCCATTCTTCCCAGATGCTGCTCTCCACTCTGCTTATGATCAACGAGACGAGACTCGCCACGATCCTGCTGGTAACCCACGACGCCTTTTGTGCCAGCTACGCCGGCCGCATCCTGTTCTTAAAAGACGGTCGCATCTTTACGGAACTGCACAAGGGCAGCGATTCCCGCCGCACTTTTTACGAAAAAATCTTAAATGTACTTACAATGTCAGGAGGTGGACAGACCAATGTATGCTAAATTGATCCTGCGGAATGTAAAGCGTTCCGCCAAAGATTATCTGATCTATATTGTCACGCTCACGATCTGTGCTGCACTTTTTTACGCTTTTTTATCCATTACAAGCCGTTACTATCATCCCCAGACGGGAACGGAATACGATTTCACCGTGCTGGGCGACAGCATGAAACTGGCCATCCTTTCCATCACGCTGCTCATCCTGTTTCTGATCCGCTACGTGAACAACTACATGCTCCGCCGCAGACAAAAGGAGTTCGCCGTGCAGTCCGTACTCGGCATGGAACAGCATACCATCAGCCGGCTCTTCTTCGCGGAGACCTTCCTGCTGGGCGGTGTCTGCACCTGCGCCGGCATCCTGCTTGGCATGTTCGGCTCCCAGCTGATCACGGCCCTGCTGCTGTCCCAGTATGACCTGCCGTTTCGGCTCTCCTTTATGCTGTTCCCAGATACGGCGCTCCTTACCCTGTGCTTCTTTGCCTTGAGCCTGCTCGTCATCGGTCTGTTCAACGTCCGCACCCTGCGCCGAATCAAGATCATCGACATGCTGGCGGCCGACCGGATAAATGACCCGCAGCTTGGGAAAAGCCGCTATATGCCTGTCGTCACCGTCCTGCACAGTGTGTTCCTGCTCATAACGGTACTCTCGGGCATCTCCAATATGCGCTACTACTTCGATCCGCGTTTCCCGCTGCCTGTGCGGGTGATGTTCTACGGGGTTCTTCTCTCACCGGCGCTTGCCTTTGTCTGGCCCCTGATCTGGCTCGCCGCAGGAGCCTGTACTGCCCGTCTGCAAAAACGCAGGTGGTCTTTGCAGACGCTGCTTGTTGTAAAACTGCTGTTTGCGCTGCTCAATATCTGCCTTTTTGCCAGCGTGCCGCACATCTGTTTCCGCTATCAGATTTCCTTCGGCTCCTCGGCTCTCGGCTCCGATACCGGCGCCAACAGATACCTGTTGTTCCTGCTGGCAGACTTAAGCTATCTGATCTGCGGCCTCCACTATCTGGCCGGCAGCGCCCTTAACCTCTGGAAAGAAAAAAGACCCGCATACACTTACAGCGGCCAGAACCTTTTCTTCTTCGGACAGATCATCTCCCGGCTGACGACCACGGCCAAAAGCATGACCCTGATCTGTCTGACGCTGGTGCTCTCCCTCTTTCTCTTCCTGGCCGCTCCGGCGCTCACCGGGTGGGCCGAAGGATATCTTGCACTCCGGGCGCGCTACGACGTGCAGATCAGTACCTACTACAACAACGTCTACGAGGAATCGGATCTGCCTGCAGGAGAGGACTACGAGCTGGTCAGCGCTTTTCTGGAAGCACACCGGATCGAGAAAAAGAGCGACTGCACCTTCCATCTCTACCTGCCCCGCAGGGAAGAATTCCACAATCGTATAAAATGGGATTTTCCGGTAGTGGCGATCTCTCTTTCCGACTATAATGCCCTGCGGGCCATGCAGGACTACGCGCCTGTTTCGCTTGGGGATACGGAGTTCGTGACACAGTGGCAAAGCATCGCCACCGAAGAAGAACGGGAGACTTTTCTCGCAGAACATGCCGCAGTACAGACCGACGCCGGTACGCTGACCATGGCTGTCATACCGGATGATACGCTGCCGGACGGCCAAAAACCGCTCTATTACACGGAAGCGCTGGGTGAAACACTCTACAACAAGTACACGGATGTGCTCTATGTTTTCCCGGATGCGGTCTGCGAACAGCTGCTTCCTGTCATGCGAAACCGCTTCCTGCAGACGAAGACGCCCATCGCCTACGCCGATGCCCTGCAGCTGCAGGAGACATTCATGGCGCAGTACCCGGAAGAACCGGCAGGAGGCGAGGGCGTCAACTACTACCTGCGTACCAGGACAGAACAGGTCAACGGCACGAAGGCCAGCATCTTCATCACCCACGCGGCCATGCTCTACGGCGGGATCGTCCTGATGGTGATCTGCCTGACGATCCTCTCCCTGCAGCAGCTTCTGGACGCCTCAAAATACCGCTGCCGCTTCGGCATACTGCGAAAAATGGGCGTAGAAGAACGCGACATCGAAAAGCTTATCATCAAACAGCTGGGAATCTGGTTCGGACTGCCCGTGACGATCGCCGTGCTCACTGTCATCGTACTTGCCGCCTTCTTCTTTACCACCATACGGCAGCAGATCGACGCCTATATCGGTCTTGGCACGCTGTCCGCACAGGTCGCCCTCACGGTTCTTGTCCTGTTGATCCTGCTGGTGTGCTATTTGATCAGTACCTGGATTTTATTTCGAAATTCCGTGGAGGAATGAGGAATGAGGAACGCGGCACCGACCGCAAAAACCGAATACGATATGGCTACAGCTCCTCGACAAACAGGATATACTCCTGGCTGCGGATCCACTGCACCAGATCCGGCCGGTCCTTACCCCTGTACATCTCGAAGCTGGCGATCACCGACTTGTCGTTCGGATCGATCCTGCCTCTCGCCATCTCCATTCCCTTAAGCACCGCATTCCGCGAATTCACTTCTTTCATGAATTTGCGGATATCCGCTCCCTCGTCGAACTCCACATAAAGTTCAAAAGATTTCGCATGGCTGTGCAGGTTCTGGTCCAGTTTTACCAGAACCCGCAGCGTGAGCATGATGAACACGAGCGCCACCACTGCGCCCTTCCAGAAACCGATGCCCACCGCCATGCCCTCGCAGGCACATACCCAGAGTCCCGCCGCCGTGGTCAGTCCGCGCACATGGTTACGCCCGGTCACAATGATCGTTCCCGCTCCCAGAAAGCCGATGCCGCTGATGATCTGAGCGCCCATTCTCGCCATGTCTCCAGTGTTATGTAAACTAACCCGCATATATTCGCTGGTCAGCATCACAAGCGCCGCGCCCATGCTCACCAGCGCATGCGTCTTCACACCCGCACCGCGTCCTCTGCTGCTGCGCTCGACGCCCACCAGCGCCCCGATGAAAGTCGCAAACGCCAGCCGCAGCACAACCGACAATAATGAGAGTTCAGAGGTTATTTCTGCCGCCGTAGTTCCCATGATGATCCCCCCTGCCGCTTTATGTTTTTACTTGTTTCAACTTTTCTAATATAGCTGTCACATTGGGCTGCGTTGGCGTAAATTTTACGCCACGCTTCAGCATACCCAAGACCTTTTTTGATTTCTGTTCAATTTCTTTAACAGTATGTTCACTTGTCAGCATCAAATGATTTCCAGCTATGGTATATTCTCGTTCTATGTACTCATCTGTTATCGGAAACATATCCTGTATCAGAAATGCACTCTGCCTGCTGTCATCTAATTTTACAATATGAATAATATCACAGGGCTTTCCCTCTTTTTCTTTCTTTTCCACAATTCGCTTATATTTATCGATCTGACTGGACAAAGGTATCATCCAGTAAATTCCTGTATCTGCATCTTCAAAACAATAATAATGCGGTCTATTCCCTGCCTTATTGCCTTTAAGGTACGGATCAGCCATATCTTCAAAAAATTGATCCTTTATAACATAAAACCCCGTTTTCTTCATCCGCTTGTCCTCATTATGGAAAAAGTCCCCCACCTCACGGCGAAGGACTATACTTTCAACCCAACCACTTATATACCGCATATTGGTCAGCGGTAAACTTTCAACCCGACCATTTATATACCACATATCGGTCAGTGGTAAACTTTCCTTGTGCTTTTATTCTAACAAGCACATGGAGGAAAGTCAATAAAACTTTCCCTTAAAATTTTATGCAGATAGCTGTCAATGATTCCTGTTACGCAATAAAAATCATTTTTAACAGTATTTCTTTAAAAATATTGTCAGCTTTCCCGATACTTTGTTCATGACGCTTCCCCGATCGTATCCACCACCGTCATCTGCCTGATCTGTCTGGCCGGCCCGGCCACTGCCAGACAGAGGGCGCATCCCATCACTGCCACGATGACCGCAAGCTCCCACACCGGCACTTCCCATGCCTCTCCCCAGCGGGATGTGACGAGTGCCTCAAACAGGATCCGGTTTATCGGCAGGCCGATGAGACAGCCGAAGACTGCGCCGGACACCATATAGGCCAGCGTCTCTCCCACGATCATCCGCACCAGCTGTCGGACGCTCATGCCGATGGCCCGCATAACGCCGTACTCCCGCATTCTCGCCGACACGCTCATGGCAATACAGTTGATGATATTGAAAAAGGCAAGCATCGCTATGATCACCAGAAATCCATAGAGGAAGACAGATAAGGAATAGCTTGCCCCCTTTACCTCCTGGTTGCTCAGCCTTTTGTCCGCAAAAGTGATTCCCGTCCCGCAGGCCTGTTCGATCTTCTTCCGGATCTGCTGCACTTCTGTCTCCTCAATCGCCTGTTCCATCTGCATATCCAGCACGGCATACCCTGTTTCACCGGTCAGATTTCGGAACAGCGCTTCGCTGCAGATGAGCAAAACTTCGCTGCTGCCTGTGTTGGCTGCCGTTCCATGGCTGAAAGGGACATCCCCCAGGATACCGACCACGGAAACCTCTCTGTCTTCTCCGCCCACAGACAGGGTAAGTTTACTGCCCACAGGCACCTGCCCCTCTTCCCGCCATGCCAGCAGCACGCCTTTACCTTCCTCTGCATCCGCCAGATTCCCCTTGAGCAGACCCCGTCCGGCCCATCGGAACTGCTGTGCATCGTAGGACAGAATCGTAAACAGCGTCTGCTGTCCGTCAAGCTGCGCCGTCACCTGCGCATATCCTCTGCCAAAAGCCCTTTTGACGCCCGGATGCTCCTGCAGCTGCTCTGCCAGTTCTGCCGGAATGATATTCGCATAATCGGCGGCAAAGGCATAGAAATCCGGTGCCTGCGGCCGCAGCGGCATGATCGCATGATGCATGAAATCAATTGCCGTGCCAAAAGCGAGAAAAAGAATGATGCTGAAAGCAAAGGAACCCGTCACCAGAAAGAAATTCCTCCTGCTGCCCGCCGCATGGTGCACTCCCAGCGCCGTGTCCACCTTAAAGACCCTCGTGTCGGCCGCTCTTTTTGCCGCCTGCACCGTACCTGCGTTGCCGGACACTGCCGTCAGGGGCGATACACCCGCCGCCTTTTTTGCCGGCGCTCCGGCCGCCAGAAGCACCGTAACAAGACCGATCAACGTCCCTGCCACCAGACTTAAGAAACTGACCCCCAATGCCGGCATACTGTCAAAAAGCCCCGGACTTAACAACCGCAGCATACCGCAGGCCGCCCACACTGTCACCACACCGGCAAGAAGTCCCGCCGGAACCGCCAGTCTGCACCAGCCAAGTGCCTCTCTTTTTACAAAACAGATCACCTGTCTCTTCGTGGCTCCCAGACAACGCATCATTCCGAAGAACTCCGTCCTGCGGGCTATATTGCTGTTCATGCTGGCAGCGATCATAAAGATACCGGCCACCGCCACCAGCACTGCCAGCACCGCCGCCACGAAATAGAACTTCATCAGATAGGAATCCCCGCTCTGAAACATGAGCATCAGCACCTTGGCGTTCTGCCGCACCTGCTCCGGCGCAAGGCCAAACTGTGTCGAGATATCACCGATGGCTTTCTGGATATTGCAAAACTTTTTGAATTGCACGAAATAGACCATCTCCTGTTCGGCGTCCGTCTCTCCTGTATGCAGGGCATCATATCCCTCCGCGGTGAGCAGCATCCCGAAAGCATCATGTTCCGCCGTCAGTATCATATCTTTCGTGATGCCGGTGATCCTGTACTGTCTGCTCTCTCCCCGGGGTACGGTCAGGCTGACCAGATCACCCACCCGCAGACCCAGCCGGCTTTTGACCGCCTCATTCAGCATGGCTTCGTCGTCCTGCTGCGGAAACCGTCCTTCCAGAACTGTCACCGCCGGGAACATCTCCAGAAGATCAGCATCCAGACCGCAGACACAGGTCTCAACTCCCCCGATCCGGTAGCCGTCCTGCAGGCCGTAATTCACAACACCATACCGGGCAATCCTCTCCACCTCCGGCCGCTCACCGATCAACGCTCCCGTCTCCGCGTCCACCACGAAGCCTGCATGCCAGTTCCCGTCACTTTTTACAGCCTGTATCATCTGCGCCCGCATTTCCATATCCGCCATGCCAAAGATCACCGTCACCAGAAATACCGCCAGCACAATGCACAGTCTGGTCATGCGCGTCTGCTTCTTATGCCGTCCTGCCGAGATGGCGATCAGGTCCAGATAATGCTTCATCGCCTGTCACCTCCCAACTCACATAGTGTACCGTCGGTCACCTGAAACACCCGGTCCGCCGACGACGTCAGATTCCTGTTATGGGTGATCATCAAGACGGTCTGCCGATAATGTCTCGACGCCTTACAGAGCAGATCC
>VSOD01000529.1 GCA_009774655.1 Lachnospiraceae bacterium | reverse complement strand
GCTTCATCTGCACTTTCCGCCATGCCTCCTGCCAGATTCCCGTCACCTGCACTTTCCGCCATGCCTCCTGCCAGGCCCTCTTCACCCGCACTTCCTGACATGCCTTCCATCGAACCCTCTTCCCCTGCGCTTTCCGACATGTCTTCCGCCGAGGCCGCATAATCCATGCCTCCATCCCTGTCTGCAAGAAAATGGGAGAATTGCACCACAGACACACGCAGAACAAGCACAAACACTGCTGCCGCCGTCACCGGGAGAACCCACCCGGGCACTCTTCCATAATATTTCTTCCATCCGGATTCCGTCTTTTTTCCGGCAGACTCTGCGCCATCCATGCCAGCGCCATTGAAATCTATTGGCGTAATCTGATTTTCCTTATGCAGTCTTTCTTCCTCTTCTGCGACTGCCTGCTTTGTCCTCAGGATCAGATCCACCGGTGCATGAATCTGGGATGTCTCTTCTCTATATACATTTTTATTTTGTTTCTTTTCCTGATCCGTCATCAATATGGCTTCACTTTCTCTATGATTTTCCCGTTTCCTCCCGACAGGGTAAACGTTCCGTGGCACAGCTGCTTTTCACTTTTTCACCCGCTGCTTTTTTACTTTTTCATCCGCCGCTTTCCCATTCTTCCCCCAGCAGGTTCCGAAGTAGCTGTCTTGCCCGATGCAGCTGGGATTTCACGGTGCTCTCTTTCTGTTCCGTCAACTGCGCAATCTCTGCCACCGACAGCTCTTCAAAATAAAATAAATGGATCACCAGACCATATTTCTGCGGCAGCTTCTGTACCGCCGCCCGCACGGGATGTTCCCCCGGCAGCTCAAAAATCTCACTCTCATCCGCTATACGTTCCGGTTCTTCCATATAATCCACATTCCGGTTCCAGTACTGTTCGTAGTATTTCTTCGCGCAGTTGATCGTCACCCGGATCAGCCACGCTTTCACATGCTCCCAAGATTCCAGATCCTGTACATGGCGCACAAGTCTGATAAACACTTCCTGAAACAGATCGTCCGCATCTGTTGTATTTTTCATCTGCGACAAAGCCAGCCGATAGACCATATCCGCATATCGGTCGATCGCTGCCTGCGTCGTTATCCGCTCCTCTTTTGGCATAAAAATCCCCCGTCAAAGTCAATTACCCCGCATCCTGCCTGCGGGAATAATACTGGCCAACTCTTATTATACACGATAATACATTCACCGGCCAGCACAGACTCTGTCTTATATACCCGCAGGAGGCCTCCAGGGTTGCACATTTATCCCGCAAAGTCCACAAAAGTGATCACCTGTTCTTCCTCGATCTGTTTTCCCCGCGGTTCATAGGCCCATACCATCTTGATCTGTCCGCGGATTTCGTCAAAAGTCCATCTCTTCCGGCTTCTCGCCACACAATTAGAGTCATTCACCATAAAACCGTCCTGATCGTGTCCATAGATCACGATAAAATGTCCTGCTGCCGTAAAGTCTCCCGCGCTCATGGCGCAGATCAGCACACGCCCTTTGAACAGGGCGTTCCGGAAGGCGTATTCGGAAATCTCCGGTTCGATCACCCGCACCCCGTACAGGCCCGGCACATCCTGCATCAGGGCCCACGCCGTTCCTGTTCCTTCCACATAGTAGCCGTTTTTCATGGCGTAATCGGCGATCCGGTCCGGCGTCAGCGTCTCGTCCCCTGTCAGATAATACAGCACCATCGACATACAGGTCGGCCCGCACCCCGACAGGCCGATATTGCTGTCAACGCCATAGGAAGCATAGCCCCACCGCGGATCCCACTGGAGAAAAAGCGGGAAGTCCTGTCTCTTTTCTCCCTCCGTCAAGCCGCCTGCCGCGGCCTTGTCCTTCTCCAGATATCCCGCCGCAAAATCTGCCATTTCAGGATTATTGGCCAGCGCCGTCAGCATATTTTCCGGATAAAGGGAACTGTTTTTGCCAATCTGTGCGATCACCGGATTCGACTGGCCCAGCTCCTCCAGCCTGCGCACCGCTTCCTCCCGCGTCCGCTTTATCGGCCTTTCCACATGCGCTGACTTTATGCTGCTGATGAAATCCACGGTCTGCCCACCGATCCACTGCTCTCCAGATACCTCTGCGGCATCCGAGCTGGTCTGGTTCTCAGCCGCTTTCTGCTGCAGGGCTTCTATCTGTTTCAAAGTCGTCTGCACTTCTGTCAGATAAATACCCAGTTCCCGGATCCGCATTCCATACCAGGCCAGGACCATGACCAGAATAACAAGAAAAATATTCCTCTGCAGTTTTTTCAACTGTTTTCTTCTCCTGTATTCCTTCTGCTGTTCCATTCTTCTGCTGTTCTCCGCGTAATTTCTCATTTGAATTTCTCCTGACGTTAATAAAAAGAATCCTTCCTGCACGGAATTGTCTGTATCATCAAAAACACCCTGACAGGACAGCTGTTTTCATCCTATCAGAGTGTTTCGTCATACTTTCGTTAAAGTTGTGTCAAAGATGTAAAAAACGAGTACAGTTACTGTACAATTAATCGACATTCATTGAACTGTCCTCATATACCATCAAACGATATTCTATCACCGTCTGGCTGGAAACGTCCTTGCTCCCGTCACTTTCCATGATCTCGTCCATGACGCTCACCACGACATCATATCCCCGCATCTGCGCATACAGCGGGCTTTCCTTCACTGCCATGCTTATCCAGCTGCCGCTGTCGCTTATCTCCACATATTGTTCGACCGGAGCCTCTATACCCGCCAGCCTGATAAACCGCTCCAGTTTGTCAAGCGACTTGTCATTGTTTACATTTTCTATATCATACAGCGTTATTTTCGCATCCCATACCCTGCCCGTCATCGCATTAACAGAAAGTGACACATACATATCTGTACTGGAAAACCGAACTGTCCAGAAGC
>VSOD01000528.1 GCA_009774655.1 Lachnospiraceae bacterium | reverse complement strand
CTGCAGATGTGTTTTAGCGACCGGGAAAATGTCGGTTATATCGTGCATAAGTTCACGATTGGTACGGATGCGCTCAAGTGTATGGAAGAAATGGAGCCGGATCTGGCGATTCTGGACATTATGCTGCCTGATATCAACGGCTTCCACATATGCCGTAAGATCAGGGAAAAGCATTATTATCCTGTGATCATGCTGACGGCCAGAAACGGGGACGGCGATAAGATCATGGGATTGACCATAGGAGCGGACGACTATATTACCAAGCCCTTCAACCCGCTGGAAGTTGTTGCCAGAGTGAAAACACAATTAAGGCGTTACAGGAATTATAATATGCTTGCTGAAAAAAAGCCGGCCGGGACGGATGAGTATGATATCAGGGGACTGTGCATCAACAGGCATACCCATAAATGTTTTTTGTATGGAAAAGAATTATCGTTGACGCCGACAGAATTTTCGATCCTCTGGTATTTATGCGAGCATCAGGGAACAGTAGTTCCGTCGGAGGAGCTGTTTGAGGCAGTGTGGGGTGAGAAATATCTGCATAACAATAATACGGTGATGGCGCATATAGGCCGTTTACGGGAAAAGATGAACGATTCGGCCAAAAAGGCAAAATTTATCGTAAACAGATGGGGAGTCGGGTATATCATTGAATCATAAAAAATCGAGACAAAATAAAGAATTTCAGATATTCCATGCAAAAGTTTTCAGGCGGCTGGCCGTAATGTTCCTGGTGGCAATGCTGCTTGTCTATTTTCTGCGTACCACGGTTTTGCACAGGCGTGTCGGTGATACGATCATAGACATTCTGCAAAATGTTTTCCTGATGGAATACGATACGGCGTACAGTCTCTATCAGCAGGCATTCCGTAATCGTATGGACATGATCCTGATCATTGCGCTGGTGGCAGCATTCCTTCTTATCTTTCGCATCTATCTAAACTGGTTTACGAAGTATTTTGAGGAAATCGGCAGGGGAATGGACAGCCTGATCGAAGAAGGCGCAGCGGAAATATCTTTATCGCCGGAACTTTTTCCGATGGAGCGCAAGTTGAACACGATAAAGCATATGATCGAGCAGCAAAAGAATGATATGCTTGCCGCGGAGCAGAGAAAAAACGACCTGATCATGTATCTCGCCCATGATCTGAAAACGCCTCTGGCCTCAGTCATAGGATATCTGAATTTACTGCGTGACGAAGGACAGATAGCGGATACGCTGAGAGAAAAATATCTTTCGATCTCTTTGGATAAGGCGGAACGGCTGGAAGATCTGATCAATGAATTCTTTGAAATATCAAAGTATAATCTGACGACGATCTCTCTTCAATACAGCACGATCAATCTGAAACGGCTGCTGGAAATGCTGCTGTATGAATTCCGGCCAATGCTGCAGGAGAAAAAACTGCACTGCACGCTGCATGTCGAAGAACAGATCATGATGAAATGCGATGCAGATAAAATCCAGCGCGTCTTTGACAATCTTCTGAGAAATGCGATCCTTTACAGTTTTGAGGATACGGATATTGACATTACGGCCACACAGCAGGACGGGACCGTGTGCATTCAGTTTGACAACCACGGCGATACGATCCCGCAGGAGAAGCTGGAACGGATCTTTGAACAGTTCTACAGACTGGATGTGTCGCGCAGCACACGCAGCGGCGGGGCAGGCCTGGGACTGGCCATCGCAAAACAGATCGTCGAGCTTCATCAAGGGACGATCCAGGCGGAAAGCAGGGACGAGACGATCACTTTTCGTGTCATCCTGCCGGTCTCGTAAGTAAATCGTAAGAAAGTCCGCAGGAAATCAGTTGAATAGTTTGTGTGTAAACGAATAAATCACACTCTTGTTTTGGGTACAATGACAGTGCCGGGGCAAGAGTGTTTTTATTTTGGATGAAATGGAGTAGAAAGGGGTGATTCTTATGGCAAGAAAAAGAGTGACGCAGATATTTCCCTTCCTGCTTCCGCTCCGCAAATGGCAGAGAAAAAAATTTTTTTATGCAAAAATGCGGTTGGACGGACGCAGGTATGCGGGAAAGAAATCGGAAAAGACATTCCCCGCGCTGGTGTTTGAAACCTCAATCCCTATGATAAACACAAACAGCGGATTTGCCATGAAATATCAATTCAACAAGGTACACAATTTAAGACTGGCGGCCGGGACGATCGACGGGATCGTGATTGAACCGGGGGAAACTTTTTCGTTCTGGCAGCTTGTCCGGCGGGCGGACCGCTGTCAAAAATATAAGGAAGGGCTGCATGTGATCGATGGGCAGACAATCCCCGCTTATGGAGGCGGGTTATGTATGTTGAGCGATCTGCTGTTCTGGATGTTTCTGCATACACCGTTAACGATCGTCGAACGGCACGGCCATGCCGCGCTGTCTTTTCCGTCAACAACGGAAACATTTCCGCAGGGTGTGGATGCGACGGTCAATGAAGGCTGGCTGGACTTAAAAGTCTGCAATGAAACGGACCATGCTTTTCAGATCACACTCTGGTTTGATGAAAACAGAATCTATGGCCGTATTGGTGCACAAAATGCACTTCACATTGAATATTCGGTGTTCAATTCGTCTGTGTCTTACAGGAGACAGGGAGGAAAGGTTTATCAGACCGCGTCTGTCTGCCGCGTGGAAACAGACCGGAATTCCGGCAGGAGGATCGAGAGGGAGTTGTACAGCAATCGTTGTCAGATAGCGTATCGGCTCCCCGATACCATAATGATCGAAGAGGAGGAAGATAAAAGATGAGAAAAAGAATAGCAGTTATTTTCGGCGGTCATTCGTCAGAATATGAGGTGTCTTTACAGTCGGCATTTTCTGTCCTGCAAAATATGAATGAGTATAAATTTTAGGTTTTTCCTGTCGGCATTACAAGTGAGGGAGA
>VSOD01000527.1 GCA_009774655.1 Lachnospiraceae bacterium | reverse complement strand
CAAATTCCTATGCCATGGATATGTGCACGGTTCTGGAGTATCTGTCGCTGCTGCTGAAAAACAGCTGTTTTCTGTTTATTACCTGTCTGTATATTACTGATAGAGCGTCGATCGGAGATCTGGTCTATTTAAACCTGATCAACGACATTTATTATACTTCGATCAGTGAGGTGATCAATATCCAGATCAATCTGCGCGACCTGCATGGTGCGGCCTGCTTTGTGTCGGAAGAGATCGAGGCAAATTATGAGGAAGACGGGCATGTCATTCTCGACAGGATTGAGACGATATCCGGTGAGATCAAAAATATCGGCTATGGAAATACAGAGTTGATCACAGAGGGGAGCTTTGCATTTCATAAAGGAGACAGGATCGCACTGACGGGAGAGTCGGGCAGCGGTAAATCCACATTTGCAAAAATGCTGACCAAATTTCTGCGCTGTGAGGGCATAAAGGTTAACGGCTATGATATCAGGTGTCTGGAGAATCGCGCCCTTAGGGAAAGAATATTTTATCTGGCGCAGAGTTCCTGGCTGCTTCCCTTTTCCATCAAAGAAAACATCACGCTGGGGAACGCGGTGCCGGAGGAAAAATGGAGACAGCTGCTGCAGATGGAGTTTATGCAGAAGTTTGTAAGAAGCGAAGCGGGGCTGGACAGAATGGTCTATGAAAACGGCGCCAACCTGTCGGGCGGGGACAGGCAGAAGATCATGTTAGGCAGGATCTTTTTGCAGGATCCGGATGTTATCATATTGGATGAGTCTTTCAGCGCGCTGGATGAAAAAAGCGGCGAAGATATCATCACCAAAATCCTGTCAATGTATCCGGACAGGATCATCATGATCATTTCGCATTCGGAAAGACATCTGCGGCATTGCAATAAAAGGGCTGTGATCAGAGAGAAGAGGCTGACCGTCGGATGAGGCGGAATGATGCAGAATGATGAAGGAAGAACGGGAGGAACAGGGTGTGAGTATGAATTTAAGCAATAATATCGTATGTTTTAGAAAAGAAAGGGGACTGACGCAGGAGCAGCTGGCCGCATTGCTGAACGTCTCCGTAAGTGCGGTGTCCAAGTGGGAGATTGGCAGCAACCGCCCCGATCTGGAGCTTTTGCCCGATCTGGCAGAGATATTTCAGGTTTCCATAGACTCGCTTTTGGGATATGAGAAATCCTATAAAAATGTGGATCAAAAAGTTGCCGGAATGAATCTTCTTCTGCAGAAAGAACAATACCGCGCGGCGGCAGAGGAGGCGGCGGAACTCTTAAGAAGGTATCCGAACGATATCCGTATCAATAAGCTGCTGGCGGACGCCTTCTACAGCCTGTGTTTTTCCACCAACAGTGGAGAAGAAAAAAAGGAATATGCCGGGAAGGCAGTCTATTATTACGAAAAGAGCATGGAGCTGTATGACGGCGCGCGGATACAGGATTACACCAAAGTGGAACTGCACTGCAATATTGCAACTTTATATGCACTGGACGAGATCGGAAAATATGAGGAAGCGGTAGAAATACTGGAGCGCTATAACGGAAGCAGGCAATATGATAATCGTATTGCCTGGTATCTTTTTCTGGCAGGCAAAAAAGAGGAGGGCAGGAACAGGATCTTAAAGCATTGCGTCGCAGACCAGATCTTTGTGTTTAATGACCTGTCCATACTTGCGGAGATGTATCGGCAGGAAGGTGATCTTGAGAAAGCGATTTTGTTTATGGAGGCGGAGGCAGCGTCCTACGAGCTGTTCTTCCGGGATGAAGGCGGTTACGCCGACCGCGCTTATGCAGGTAAGGCGTACAGGATTTCAAAACTCTATGAGGAGACCGGCAAGGCTGAACAGGCAGAAATGTGGTATGAGAAAGCCCGGAAACATGCCCGGATCTACCGCAGCAATCCTTCCATGCTCATTGCCAGCCTGCGCTATTGCGATCAGGTGGAAGGAAGGATGATCGACAGCTGTGCGGAGATTTTGGAAGAACTTATTCCCGAAACGCTTTAGACGGCAAATAGTGCGTATGATAAGATAATGAATGATTTTACACAGATATTGAAAGAAAAACGGAAACAACGATGGAACCGGATAAAACTTGACGAAACATACCCGCTTTGTATATAATTAAGTACAATCCTTGTATACAAAATGCAATCCGGCGGATAAAATACAACAGTCCGGATCATCCTATGATTACGAAATACAAAACGCACTGCGCGTTTCGGATAAAGAAAGGTGGAATCCCTTATGATAGACAAGACGACACAGCGGGCATACGCGAAGATCAATATCGGCCTGGATGTGCTGCGGCGCAGGGCGGACGGGTATCATGAAGTGAAGATGATCATGCAGACGGTGGATATCTACGACGAACTTGTGCTGGAGAGAAGAAAACAGCCGGGCATAGAACTGCGCATGGATAACAGTGAGCTGCCATCCGGCGGCGATAACCTGATCTGCCGGGCGGCTGATCTGCTGTTTCGGGAAAAGGAGATCACGGGGGGCGTGAACATCTCGCTGACGAAGCGGATTCCCATAGCTGCCGGGATGGCCGGGGGCAGCGCCGACGCGGCGGCAGCGCTGCGCGGTCTGAATGAACTCTTTGACATGGGATATTCCCTGAAGGAACTGCAGGCGCTGGGCGTTGGGCTGGGAGCTGACATTCCTTATTGTCTCGCGGGCGGTACCATGCTGTCGGAAGGGATCGGGGAGATTCTGACGCCGCTGCCTGCGCCGCCGGCGGCGCATCTTGTGATCGCCAAGCCGGATATCAACGTTTCCACGGCCTTCGTCTATGGAAATCTGCACGCCGACAGGCTGGCCTGGCATCCGGATATAGACGGTATGATCGTTGCGCTGCAGAAGGGGGATTTAGACGGGATCACCGACAGACTCGGCAACGTGCTGGAG
>VSOD01000526.1 GCA_009774655.1 Lachnospiraceae bacterium | reverse complement strand
GAGAAATAATTATGCATATCATATTACATCAGCCGGAGATTCCGGCAAATACGGGGAATATCGGCCGTACCTGTGTAGCAACAGGTACGCGCCTTCACCTCATTGAACCGCTGGGGTTTCGGTTGGATGAGAAGTCGATCAGGCGGGCCGGCATGGACTACTGGGAACATCTGGATGTCACCCGCTATATGAATTACGAAGAATTTAAGCAGATGCATCCGCAGGCCAGAATCTGGATGGCGACAACCAAAGCCAGACAGGTCTATTCGGACGTTACTTTTGCGCCGGATGACTATATCATGTTCGGCAAGGAGAGCGCCGGCATTCCGGAGGAAATTCTGGTGGAGAACGAGGAGATGTGCATCCGGATTCCCATGCTGGAGCAGATCAGGTCGTTGAACCTCTCTAATTCTGTGGCTATTGTGTTGTATGAGGCGCTGCGGCAGAACCGCTTTCGGGAGATGCAGACGCAGGGAGAGCTGCACCGGCTGCAGTGGAGCTAAAATTCCTTCGGGGTAACGCCGTAATATTTCTTGAATACGGTATTAAAATGT
The DNA here is from genome assembly GCA_009774655.1 of Lachnospiraceae bacterium. Lineage (GTDB taxonomy): Bacteria > Bacillota > Clostridia > Lachnospirales > Lachnospiraceae > UBA3282. Next base: position 2,366 of record VSOD01000526.1, on the reverse strand, counting down.
TTTACGGATACAAATCCGGTCTGTTCTGCCACGGTGTAAACCCGGATATTCGGGTTTTGCCGCAGCAGTCTGGCAGCCTGCTCCATTCTGATGCGGAGCAGGTATTTCGTGTAGGATTCCTTTAACGTCTTATGAAATAGATCGCTCAGATAGCTGCTGTTTATCCCGCAGTATGCGGCCACATCGGAGAGGGAAATATTCTCCTGATAGTGCGCCAGGATATATTCTTTGGCCTTTGTGACGATCTCCCCCGGTTCTGCGGCAGGCGATTTGGAAGAGGGAATGAGTGTGCAGATGGTATTGGACAGCAGCAGGGTACAGGCGGCCTCGTCCGGCATCCCTGAGGGCAGGTGGAGGTCGATCTGATGGAAAAGCTCTGTATATGCGCTCCTGCGATAAGCAGGATTTATTTTTGCGCGCTTGCAGATGATTTGGATCAGGTAGGAGCCAAGGCGCAGTAGGGCGGCAAAATTTTCCTGGGCAGGACAGTCCCGGTTCTGGTCTTTTGAAGAAGAGCCGGCGGATGAGTCCGGGGATGTATGAAAAAAGAGGGAGAGCATTTTGCCGATATCCAGGTATATCCTGTCCGGAGAGCATGTGAGGTAATCGGTATAGAACTGTTCTTCCAGAGCGTGCATGGACCTGATAAAATCATCGTAGCCGGCGGTATCACAGGAAAGATAAAGGGTGCCTCTTCTGAGCAGGGAAAGAGGCGCCAGGCGGTTGATTTCCTGCAGGGCATAAGGAAGCTCCATGATATCCTTTACGCACGGGCTTCCGTAGACAAGGTTTTTGGGCATATTTTCGGCAGCGGTTCTTCGGCACAGCTCCTTATGAAGTTCATGGATGTTTTGTGTAAGGGCCGGGAGATCGGAAGCTGTCAGCAGGATATAAGTAGCTCCGTCGGTATTATAAAGTGTCGTATAGCCAAAGTCTGCGCAGATGTCCTGCAGAAGCTGGTTCAGGCGCAGATGATCTGTTGTCACGTCAAATGCCGTGCGGTTCTTTAACAGCAGTTCAAGAGTGTCCGGCAGGCATTTCAACAGTACATGATGGCTGGCCGGACAGGAGAGTCCACAGGATTCCAGTCTTTGGAAAAGGTCATAGGTCAGAGCGGTATTGCCTTCCAGAATAGAGCCAAAGAGGGCTTTTTTAAGTTCCTGTTCTGTGGAAACGGACTCACCGGAGAGGAATGCGGAGGCCGGCTGTTTCTCCAGACGCCTGGCGATAGACTCCAGCAGGAGGATCAGATTCTGGTCAACAAGGGGCTTCAACAGATAATCAGTCACCCGGTACTGAATGGCAGATCGGGCATACTCGAAATCATTATAGCCGGATATGATAATGACAATGATGTCCGGGAAATTATCGGCAATATATTTAGCAAGACTTAAGCCATCTACTTCCGGCATCTTTATATCGGTAATGACTACCTCAAAGTGCTGCTTCTTTAACAGTTCGATCGCTTCCAATCCGTCTTTGGCGATACCGTTCACCTGGAATTTGTCAGTGAAGGAAGGAATACTGTTGGCAAGGTAGGTGCGCATCAGTTTTTCGTCATCGACAACTAATATATGGTACATAATCTTAACCTCCAATCTGTTTATCGGGAATGTGCAGGATCACGGTGGTTCCTCTGCCACAGTCGGAAGCAATGTTGATCCGGGTGTCTTCTCCGAATTTCAACAGCAGCCTTTTACAGATGTTGATCAGGCCGATGCTGCCCTGTGGCGGGGTGGTATCTTCGGCATTGTGTCTGTCATGGGCAGGATTTTTCGGCAGCGCGCTTATCGTACAGATCTGTTCGTTGATCTGTCGGAGCTTTTCGGGCAGAATGCCCGGGCCGTTATCGGTTACCTGAATCAGATATCCCGCGGATTCCGGGCGGGCCAGAATCTCAATGTGAGCGGCATTTCTGGACTTCTCGCAGCCATGTTTTATGGCATTCTCAACAAGGGGCTGCACGGACAGGGAAGGGATCTGACAGTGGTACAGCGTCGGGTCGATTTCCATATGATAGGTCAGTTTGTCCTCATAGCGCAGCTGCATGATGGAGAGATAGTCCAGGCAGATCTGTATTTCGTCTTGCAGAGAGATTTCTTTGTCAACATTCATGATACCGCCCAGATAGGAGGAAAAAGCCTCGATGGCGCGGACAGCGCTTTGGCTTTCACCACATTTGACAAGCAGGCTTATGGTATTTAAAGTGTTGTACATAAAATGCGGTTTAATCTGACTGCAGAGGGCGTTGTATTGGGATTCTTTGTATAGATACCGGGTCTCGTAAACCTCCTTGACCAGCTGGGTATTTTTGAGGACGAACCGGCGCAGATTATTGACCATCCGGTTAAAGGACAGTGTCAGGT
>VSOD01000525.1 GCA_009774655.1 Lachnospiraceae bacterium | reverse complement strand
ATCCATCTCTTATCCCACTCATTTCTGAAAATCAACCCTTTCCTGCCTATTCGCTATTGAGTTTCCGAGACTGCTCACTTTTTGTTCAACTGTATTCCTGTTGCTGTATTCATGTTTTTTGTATCCGTATTTCTGTATTCCTGTTTCTATATCTGTACTTCTGTATTCCTGTTGCTGTTCCCGCTGCCTGATCCGACGCTTCGGCACCGTCAGTCGCTACTTCGTAAAATCCACCTCCACGCTTCCCATGGAACAGCTGATATCCACCATTGTACTGCCGCCGTTATTGACCTTATGGTCATCTGCCAGATCATTGTAACGTTTGTCTCCTATCCTGACGCTGCCGAGACCGCTTTCGATATCATAATTATAATCCTGTTCCGCGCCTTCCAGTGTGAATTTCAGATTGCCCATACTGCATTCCACTTCCAGTTCCCCGGCAAAAGTTCCTTTCAGATCTGCATTTCCCATGCTCACAGTTGCCTCCGTCTTCCGGCTCACCCTTGCATCGCCTATCGTCAGTTCACCGGCCGCAATGTCCAGCTTCGCCTCCGCCGCAATCAGTGACCCCGTGGAAATCATGCCGGCACCCATGGTAAGTTCGATCGTTTCCGATGCCTCCAGCCCCTCAAAACTGCATTTACCGGCTCCTGCATTGATCTCGATCTCTCTGGCCTTTAAGTAGCCGGCATCCAGCTTTCCGGCTCCAAAATCAATCGTGATCTCATCAAACACCGCCGTTTTCGGCAGGTACAGATACAGTTTCGTATTGCCCCGCGGATGGCTCCTCTGCCAGATCGTGTCAAGTACATCATACGACATATCCTTATGAACAAGCAGCAGCGTATTGTCATCCTTGATGCGGTAGCGGTAATGGTCCTCGCACTCCCCTTCTATGGCAATACTCACTTCACTGCTGTCCGTCTCCTTGATGTACATTTTACAGGCCCCTACCTCAAGCTCCATGTTCCGTATCGAATCCGCCGTCAGTCCCGTACTCTTCCTGTTCGCATGATCGCCGGCACTCCCGTTGTCCGCCGTATCGTCTGCCTGATCCTCAAGATCATCAAACTGTTCAACTTCCTCATAATCCTCAAACTCCTCATGATCCTCAAATTCCTCAAACGCTTCGTAATCCTCCGGATCTTCAAGCTCCTCCACAGCCGCCAGCGCTTCCGTCTCCATCCTCTCCAGATCTTTCCATTCCTTCGAATCCCAGTCCCAGTATTCCTTCCAGTCATCATCCCAGTCAAAGAATCCGAATGAGATCTGGTTTCCGTGCCGGAAAAAGCCAAACGGGATACCGGTTCTGTTCCAGACATTAATATGTTCCAACTGTCGAAGCCCCCCAAACAATGCTCCTACACCGAACAGCACAATACCTATCATAAAAGTGACCAATGCGGCCGCCAAACATCCCTTCGTGAATTTTTTCATGCCCGTGCACCTCCTCTATGAAAAATCTTCTGACACAAGGATACGATCCCTCTGACAAATGCCGGTATCGCCAGACCGGCCAGCGCAACCATCACCCAGATTCCTACAAGCCCCAGGGCAAAAAGCACCAACCCGCAGCCGATCACACACAAAGCGGCAAGCGGTGCACTGAACAACAGTGTGACACCTGTCACCAGCAGGGCGATCGCCACCACGATAAACACCACGCCAATGATCAAAAATGTCAGAAACAGGGCAAACAGCACTGCGATCAATCCTGCCGCCACGCCCAGAAAACCGCCCAGCAGACCGATCCAAACCGGCGAGGTCAGAACCGCCAGCACAACGATCAATGCGATCATACCGCCTGACATCGGCTCCTTAGCGGCTTTCCCCTGTCCGTAAGATGTACCTGTGCCATAGCTTCCTGACTGCTCATAGGATGTACCTGTGCCATGGCTTCCTGACTGCGCATAGGATGTATTCTGGCCATATGTCCGGCCAGTGGACGACTCCCGTGCGCCGGACTCTTCATAAGGATTCCTGTAATTTCTCGTATCCTGCCGGCCGCCATACACGCCGTCACCCTCCGGCCGTTTATAATAAGCGCCTTCATAATAGCCGTTTCCCGACTGTGTGCCGCGAAATTCCCCGCTCCCCTGCGCTTCCCCGCAGCCTGCGGCTTCGCTGTAAGCAGCGCCCGCCTGCCCTGCGCCTGAATCCGTCCTGCCTGCGGTATCCCCATCCTGCACCTTCACGATCTCGTCCTTAGGCGTCTGCGTGTAACCGCTGAAACCGGACTCCGTGAATTCTCCGCTGTTTCCGCCGTCATTCAAGCCTGCCTTGATCGTCCGTGCCAGCTCCTCGGGCGTTCCCAGCGATGCGATCACGCCGCTCTCATTCTCTTCTCCCGCATCGTCGAAGTAATCATTATAATACTGAATGGCTTCCTCCCGCTCTGTCGGTGCTACATCTCCAAGAAGCTCTGTCAGACGCCTCATAAATTCTGCTCTATTCATGCTTCAATCCTCCCTCAAAGATACTGTTTAGTCTGGCAGAATACCGATACCATTCGCTGATGTAGAGATTGAGCTGCGCCCTTCCTTTCTCCGTCACCTGGTAATACCGCCTGTTCCTGCCGGCACATTCCATATCGTATACTTCCAGACATTCATCCTTCTGCAGCCTTCTCAGCACCGGATACAATGTGGATTCTGAAATTTCAATGACCTCCCGCACTTCCTGTGTGATCTTGTACCCATAAGTCCCCTCCGGTTCACTGGATACCACAGCAAGCACGATCGCATCCAGCAATGCCGCGCCTGTGTTAAATACCATGCGATAAACTCCTTTCCTGCTTTTTACATATCTCATATTAATCATCCATTCCTGTTCCCATTAACGATTTGATAATATCAGGCTCCCTTTCGCTTCTTTTCCCCTTCTTTTCCCCTTCCTTTCCCTATTCATACTGTAACCTATAATAT
>VSOD01000524.1 GCA_009774655.1 Lachnospiraceae bacterium | reverse complement strand
ATCAACGATGTGGAGCCGGTCGGCAAGGGCAAGCTGCAGTTTCATGACCGGGATGAGGAAGAGCTGGTGGCGGCCATTAAGTTTGGGACGCCGGATAAGATCGACGGTGTGATCCGGGCGCTTTCTGCCCGCATGGAGGATGCGAAGGTCCACACAAGGCAGTATCAGGTCTATATGCTTTCCATCGCCAACTGTATGATCAGACTGATGCAGCAGTATGATCTGGATATAGATGTGATGTTTGACGCAAGCGGCCAGTATGCGGAGGTGCTGGAGGGCATCTGCAGGCGGGAGGAGTTCGCGGACCGGATCACGGTGATCGCCTGCCGCATGAATGAGGTGATGAACCGAGAGCGGGACAATACTACCCGCAGAGTCATTCAGGAGGCGAAAGAGTATATTCGGGAGCACTACGCCGATCCGGAGCTGTCCGTGGAGATGCTGTGCCGCCATCTGCATATGAGTCCGGCCTATTTTTCCACTGTTTTCAAAAAAGAGACTGGACAGGCCTATGTCAATTATCTGACGGAAGTACGGCTTAAGAAGGCGGTGGAGCTTTTGAACGAGACCGACGATAAGACCTATATGATCGCACAGAAGGTGGGCTATCAGGAGCAGAATTATTTCAGTTATGTGTTTAAGAAGCGGTACGGGGTGTCACCCACCAAATACCGCGGAACCCAGGCAGATGCACAGTAGTGGCTCAGACAGATGCACGACAGATGCCCGGCCAGATACACAGAAGTGTCCGGACAAACAAGCGACAGGGGTACGGTCAGGTGTGCAGCGAAGATCCGGACAGCAAACACAGTGAGCAGCACAGGGAACATCACAGGAAAGGAGCGCCATGGAGCAGGGGATGCCGACGGGATCCGGCAGGAAGAACAGCATACGTTATACGATATTCAGTTATTTTACGATCAGTGCTCTGGCGGTGATCCTTTTGATCGGCGTGACGCTTTATGCCCAGATGTCCCAGCAGCTGACGGCGGCCGTGCGGGAAGAGAATCAGGCGGTATTAGGACAGATCAACCGTTCGGTGGATTCCTATCTGCGCACCATCATGAAGCTGTCCGACAGCCTTTACTACGGCGTGATCAAGAACGCGGATCTGGAGGAAGAGTCGGTCAACAGCCAGATCACGCTGCTGTATGACAACAACAAGGACAGCATCGCCAATATCGCCCTGCTTTCCAAGGAGGGCGAGCTTTTGGAGGCGGTGCCTGCGGCGCGGTTAAAGACCGGGCTTGACGTGACGAAAGAGCAGTGGTTCGGCAATACGTTAAACAGAACGGACAATCTGCATTTTACCACGCCTCATGTGCAGTATATCTTTGACAACAATGAGAACCAGTACCGGTGGGTCATAACCCTGACCCGCGCGGTGGAGATCACCCACGGTACGTCCACAGAGCAGGGCATTCTGCTGATCGACATCCGCTACAGCAGTTTACAGCAGATTCTGGATAATATCAGTCTGGGCAACCAGGGGTATCTTTATATGGTCAGCAGCAGCGGGGAACTGATTTACCATCCCCGGATGCAGATGATCGAGACGGGACAGGTCTCCGAAAATACGGCCATGGCGGCAAAGTACAGGGACGGCAGTTTCCGCGAACGCTACGAGGGGGAGTGGCGGGAAGTCAGTGTAAAATCAGTGGGCTATACGGGATGGAAGCTGCTGAGCGTGACGCCGGAACAGGGACTGCCCCTGAGCAATCTGAAAATGCAGCTCTTTGCGGTCTTTGTGGTGGCGGCCTTTCTGCTGGTGCTGGTGCTCACCAACAACTTTATCTCCTCCCGCATCACCACCCCGATTCAGAAGCTGGAGCGGTCGGTCAATGCGATCGAGGCGGGGGATCTGGATACGGAAGTGTATATGGGAGGCTCTTATGAGATCAGGCATCTGGGTCGTTCCATCGGCGATATGGCAAAGCGCATCAAGACATTGATGGAAGATATCGTGGCGGAACACGAATCGAAGCGTAGGAGCGAGTTTGATACCCTGCAGTCCCAGATTAACCCGCATTTTCTCTACAATACGCTGGATATCATCGTGTGGATGATCGAGAACGAGCAGAAGCAGGATGCGGTCAAGATCGTGACGGCGCTGGCGCGTTTTTTCCGGATCAGTCTGAGTAAGGGCAAGAGCATCATCACGGTCAGAGACGAGCTGGAGCATGTGCGCAATTATCTGATGATCCAGCAGACCAGATTTAAAAATAAATTCGTTTACCGGTTTGAAGCCGGGGAAGAGGTAATGGATCTGGTCTGCCTGAAACTGATGCTGCAGCCGCTGGTGGAGAATGCCATCTACCACGGCATGGAATTTATGGACGGGGACGGGGAAGTCTGTGTAAAGGCTTACCGGGAGGCGGATGATCTCTGGTTTCAGATCAGTGACAACGGCCTTGGCATGACCAGACAGCAGGTAGAGAGTCTTCTGGATGAAAAGGAGCATGTATCATCCAGACGGGGATCGGGCATCGGCGTCAAGAATGTAAATGAGAGAATCCGCCTGTATTTCGGAGACGATTACGGCCTTCAGATCTGGTCGGAGCCGGATGAAGGAACCGTCATCAGCATCCACCTTCCGGCGCAGGCATATGCGGAGACGGCACAGGAGGCGCGGACATGATAGGCAGAAGTGGAAAAGTGATGATAGTTCTCTATATCGTGTGTCTGGTGGTGCTGTTTCTGATGTGTTCCACGGATCTGATCATCCGTGAGCCGGAGCGGCAGATCTACCAGATCGCGGTAATCATCGAGGACGTCAGGAGCGATAATTACAGTAATTTCCGCAAGGGAATGGATCTGGCGGCAGCCGAGCTTAACGCGGATGTCCGGCTGATCACTCTGTATGAAAAGCTGGATGTAAAAGCAATCAAGGAACACCTAAAGGAGAGAATCCCTTACTATATGGTTCCCACCGGCCT
>VSOD01000523.1 GCA_009774655.1 Lachnospiraceae bacterium | reverse complement strand
TTTGCTGAGGCGAACCTGTGCCGGAGGCTGTAAATCCTTACATGTGGGAGATTCTCTTTTGGGATATCCGGATTTGCAGACTTCCAGCATTTCTGGAACTGACGGTTCAGCCATGGACATGGATATGACCTCCAACTCCTATATAGAATGTCTGCAGGAACTGGTGGAGAGCGGCGAAGTGCCGGAATATGTGCTGGACGAGGCGGCGGGGGACGTGCTGCGGCTCAAATTCGAGCTGGGATTGTTTGATCATCCTTATCGGACCACGGCGGACAGGGAGCAGAATACACTGCTGCGGCCGGAGTACCGGGCAGTGGCCAGGGAAGCGGCCATAAAGTCGACTGTGCTTTTGAAAAACGAGAACAACATACTTCCGCTTAAATCGGAGGCGAAGGTGGCTCTGTTCGGTGCGCTGGCGGCAGACAAAGGGCAGATGACCGGTGCGTGGGCCGTCGGCGCGAAGGCCGAGGATTGTGTCAGCATGGTGGAGGCCTTCACGGCGCGGGGGCTTTGCTGGCGGTACTGCGGGCCGGATGCGGATGAAGCGGCGCTGCAGGCGGCTGTGGAGACGGCGGATGTTCTGGTGGCTGCGGTGGGAGAGACGAAGGAAGAGAGCGGCGAGGCGGCAAGCCGGGCGGACATTACGGTGAATGCGGAACAGATGACACTCATTCGGAAACTGGCATCTACCGGCAAACCGGTGATCGTGGTTCTCTTTAACGGCAGACCGTTGGCGATACCGGAACTGCATGAATTGGCGGCGGCCGTCGTGGAAGCATGGCATCCCGGTGTGGAGGCAGGCAATGCCATATTGGATATTCTCTGCGGAGACGTGAATCCTTCCGGGAAGTTAACCACCACATTTCCGGCGGCCACCGGTCAGTGTCCGATGTATTATGCGCACATTAATACCGGCCGTCCGGGCGGTAAATCCAAATTTACCTCCAAGTATCTGGATGCACCCATAGAGCCGCTTTATCCGTTCGGATACGGTCTTTCTTACACGACTTATGCCTACACAGGCCGGAAAGTCGAGAAGAGGGAAGACGGCATCCATGTATCCATGTCGGTGACCAACACCGGCGGGCGGGACGGAGAGGAGATCGTGCAGTGTTATGTACAGCAGATGACCGGCAGGCGGGTGCGTCCTGTGCGGCAGCTGAAAGATTTCACAAAGATCAGTTTGAAAGCCGGGGAAACGAAGACGGTGACGTTCGTGATTCCTTATGTAGGATTAAGTTATTATGACTGGGAGATGAAAGAGGTGCCCGGCGAAGGCATTGTCAAAGTTTATGCGGGCGGAGATTCGCAGGCAGAACTGGCAGGACAGGTTGTGCTGTGCAGGGCGTCCGACCGATAACTATACGGTTTCAGGCATCCAGCCCCTCGCCGTAGGCGACTTGGAATGGGCTGGATGCGTTACAGTTTGCGGCCGGTTAGGCCGTGAACTGTAACTTGAAGGGAAAGGATGAACGTGTAAGAGAAAATATAGTTATTGCCAAAATCAGCTAAGTGATAGATAATATAACAGTACACTAAGTAGAATAAATGATCGCGGCTGCACAGACGCAAGGGTGCAGGTGAGGAAAGTCCGGGCTTCACAGGGCAGGATGCCGGATAACGTCCGGTGGAGGTGACTCCAAGGCCAGTGCAACAGAAAAGAAACCGCCGGGAGCCGCGTTAAGCGGTTTTAGCAGTTTCGCGTAAGCGACACTGCCCGGTAAGGGTGGAATGGCAGTGTAAGAGACTACCGCCGCAGCGGTAACGATGCGGGCTGTGTAAACCCCATCCGAAGCAAGACCGAAACGAAAGCGACAGATTGGCCCGATCTGCTTTCAGGTGGGTCGCTTGAGGTATCCGGCGACGGATATCCTAGATAGATGATCATTCACGACATAACCCGGCTTATCGTTCTGCTTAGTTTACATATAGTAAACGAAATTTCTAATGTCGTTTACTATAAGATATTATCCGGAGACGGATCGGGGCACAGGGGAGACACTTTACAGGGTTTCGCATGTGCCCTGTCTGCATTTTTACTTTTTTTCATGTTGTGGAAAAGAGTTTGGACCGGAAAGGGATCGATCTTGATATGACGGGTAGCAGAAAAGCCATTTACTTTATCATACTGTGTCTGGTCTGGCCGTTGATGCTTCCGCTTGAGGTGCAGGCGTCGCCGCCGGACAGATCTGACGGGTATACGCTGCCGCCGCATTTGATCCAGTCGGTGACGGAACAGGACCTTTACGAGGGCATGGTTTGTCTGGGGATGCTGGAATGTCCCGTGCTACAGGAGGCGGACTGTGAAAAAGCCTTTGAAAATGTAAAAGACTGTGTTGTGCGTGTCATTATGGGGAATGCTTATGGAAGCGGGATTTTGTGGGAATTGACGGCGGACAGGGTGATCATTGCGACCAACAGCCATGTGCTGGCATACTGGCAGCAGGAGGACAGTTGCCTGCTTTTTCCGCAGGGATATTTTGTGGAAGCAAAGGTACTTGGCCTGTCGTCGCAATATGACGTGGGCTTTCTGGAGGTGGATAACGGACAGTTTACCTACGCGGAGCTGGAGAGACTGCGGAGTGCAGCCGTGGAGGCGGAAGGTTATGAACAGCTTGAGCCGGGGATGTCGATGTTCTGCGTAGGTGCAGGGCCGGAAGCGGGAGAGATGCTTTTTCATGAAGCGGAGCTGGAAGACAGGGCGCGTTACATTGCGGACTTCGGCGCGGTCATGTTGTACGGCTATGGTTTTGCCAGGACGGGGATGTCTGGCGGCGGTATGTTCGACGGGTACGGGCGTCTGATCGGTATGGTGACAGGCGGGACACAGCAAAATGAGGTGGCCGGTGTGCCGCTGCCGTCCATGGAAGAGGCATATCAGGAGGTTGTAAACGAGGCGTCGCGTTTTGCAGTGCAGTCGGAGTAACAAAACACATGGATTTGGGGTGCAGGTATGGA
>VSOD01000522.1 GCA_009774655.1 Lachnospiraceae bacterium | reverse complement strand
GCCATAGCTGTTTCCCCTCATCCCCCGGCGCAAAAGCCGTGATCTTCGTGATAAGGTCGCCGGGATCATGGTCGCGCCGACCGGCAAGCCCATTATGGAGGTCATAAGTCCCATCCGGGCAGTTCAGCGAATAGGCGTCCTTATCCAGATCCGCGGGGCTGACTTCAAGCATCGGCTTTGCCGCCTGGAGTGCAGACACCACATACTTCATATCCCGCCGTTTCATGACAAATGCGTGGTATGCCTTCGCCGACAGATAGGCAAGGTACGCCCCCATGCTGTCAGCCCCGACCTGCTTTTCCAGCGTTTTCCCGCCGGAACGGATGTCGGATTCCTTCACCCCTGATTCCGACAGCGCCTTCATGGATGCCTGCAGTTCATCCTTTGCATCTTCAAGCTGCAGGTCAAGGAATTCCTCCATCGCGCCTACTGCCTGCTGCTTCGATTCGATCCAGTACTGTCCGCCGAAACGGAGGTAGTCCGTTGCCGATGTGTAACGCAGCTCTATCCCGTATTCTTTTGCAAGCACCTTCGCCTGGCCGATGTCGGAATAGTCAGCCGGCTTTAAGGACTCCCTGCAGAATTCATCGTTGTATTCCTCTGGCTCAACATACCCGTCCTGTGCCTGCACCTTCCGTGCGAATTTGCAGGCGCTCTGCCAGATCGTATCCAGCTCTGTATCTTCCAGCGGAGGCTCGCATTTGGATGCCTCCTCCAGAAATATTCCGTGCGCTTTCTCCGTTGCCCCGTAACGCTTCACCACCCGCCCCGCAAAATGCGACATGGTGGAATTCCTCTGCCCCTGCGGTATCCCGCGGCTCTGTGTCCTTACGATACAGTCTATCGTGACCTCGCCTTCATGCCATATGATACCGTCTGCCTGGTTTCCAAAAATAAACCTTGCAGAGTCCAGCGCCTTTTCATCAAAAAATGGGAACTTCCCCCGGATGGCTTTCTTCAATGCGGCGCATTCCGCCTCGCTGGTGATCAGGTCATGCGGGAAATACACATGGAACCTCGGCCTTGCAGACTTCCCGTCTTTCGGCTTCATGTTATGGCGGCTCGGCACCGCGATGAATGCCACATCCTCCCCGATCACCCTTTCCAGATCCTGCGGGTAGATCCAGTCTTTCGGATCATCGGAATGGTCGTTGTCACAGTCCATCACATCCACATCGGAGGAGATGAAAGCATCCCCTCCCCTGCGGTACTTCCTGAATTCCCCGCAGACATGGTCAAGCGCCATGACCTCCAGGCAGTCATCCTCATTGTCAACAATACACTTTTTGGGGTAAAGGGTGTTCTTTTCATTGCCCCTGCAGTTTGCTGCATAGAATGTCACTTTCATTGCCCCGCCTCCCCGATAAACTGATATCCTTTTGACCTGCAGGGCTGTACCCGCATCTTCCGCCCATGTTCAAATCTTGCATAACGGGCAAGGCGGTAGGCTCTCTCTGTCGCTGCGGGGTCCATGTCCGCAAGGTAATTTGAATCATCACCGAACAGTTCAAAATTCCCATTCCGGTTGATGCCCGGATGCGCCGCAAAATAATCCCCGTCAATCGTCCTGAAATTAAACTCGTTCGGCCAGTCGCCGCAGTCATCATACGCCGCCTGGCTGATATGATCGGTAATGTCATCGATGCTGTCACCGTCCGGAATCCTGCCCACCACAAGGATTGCCGTGGCAGATTTCCCATACTGGTCCGGCTCTTCCATCCCCAGCTCTGCAAAACGGTTGATCTTTTCCGCATCACTGTCAGTCATCTGCCCTTTTACTTCGACATAAAGGTCGCCGCCGTCCCTGCCGTCAACCCCATGGAGCAGGAAATCCGGCAGGTAATGAATCCCGTTTCCGAGGTCGTACCCCTCTGGTTCATATTCCCAATCCACACCGCAGGCATCAAAGAACACCGCCCATCTTGCTTCCAGCCGGGAACGGAATAAAAATCCCCCGTATTCCGTCTGTATTGGTTTCAATATTTTCATATCCTGCACACCTCCTCGCAGTTTTCTGTGAAATAGCGTACCGGCATATCCCGCTTTTCCGCTTTCTCAATCTCCGCCGCCATCCCTGTGGATATGGTTTTCCCGAACACCCACAACTGCTCGCATTTCCCCAAAAGCACCATGCCCATAAACATACCGATTGCCCGCTCCGCAGGCTTCCCGTCATCCAAAAACTGCGGAAAGAGCAGGTGCGGCGCAAGCGGGATCGCACCATTCTTTACCGCAAACCGGCTGTACCGCCTCGCCTTCTGCGTGTTACCTTCCGTGTCCCCGGCAAACGGGGAGCATATATAGACAAGCGGCCGGTACGCCCGCTTCGCCGCCCTTTCTTCCCTCCTGATCCCCGACAGCGCCGCATGGCTTGTCGGGTCGCTGTATCCCTCGCTGTTATATCTGCTGATTCCCATCAACCATACCTCCATTCTGCCTGCGCTGCTTATCCCGGACCGTGTCCGCAGGCTTGTAAAACGGGCAGTCCCTCCCGCCAAAGTCATTGTCCTTTAAGCAGGTGCAGACGCCGCCCCTGTTTGCGAAACAGTCGCCGTGTGTCCTACACCCCTGCATTGCCGCCCTGCTCATCCCTTTTTTCCTCCTGAGATCAACCTGATATTATTTTCCATCCGTTTGCGGAGGACTTCCGTTTTGTTGAATTCCGCCCTCCAGTGCCTCCGCTCCGGGGAATCCGCAGGGAGCCCCTCCGCTTTTTCCGTGTACATATCGCAAAGTGCCTTATACCCGTCCGCCAGCTCCCGCAGCTCCGAGAGCAGCTCCGCCCTTGCCTCATCCGTGCAGTAGGAATTGATGAGCCTTGCGGCTTTCCTCATCGCCGGCATCTTGCAGGGGAAAAACATCTCCACGTTCAGCTCCATGTATCCCGTCCCGTATTCAATCCGCAGCCGTTCCATCATGCACCCCCTGCCTAATCCTTCTGGTAAAACGAACATTCGTAACCATCCGCCC
>VSOD01000521.1 GCA_009774655.1 Lachnospiraceae bacterium | reverse complement strand
GCAGTATGCAACGTGGTAAAGACATTCAGAGGCATCCGTATCCTGCAGATCGGCCCGAGACCTTTTGACTTCTGGTCTACCATGTGTAACGAGGGCGAACTTCTGGAGAAATTCAATATCCAGCTGGCGCCGATTCCCATGCCTGAACTGACGGCAGAAATGAAGAAGGTGAAGGAAGAGGGTACGAAGGCGGCTGAGGTAGTGGCTTACTGTAAAGAGCATTTCAATATTGCCATTAAAGAGGAGGAGCTGTTGAATGTGGCCGCCCTGAAGGTGGCGATCCGGAATCTGGCGGATCGGTACGGATGTTCGGCGGGAGCGATCCAGTGCTGGAATGCGCTGCAGGGTGAGATCGGCATTATGCCTTGTGCGGCTAACGCCCTGCTGAATGAAGAGGGCTTCCCGGTAGTATGCGAGACGGATATCCACGGTGCGATCACGGCGCTGATGGTGGAAGCAGCCGGTATGGACAAGAGCAGGGGATTCTTCGCAGACTGGACCGTCCGCCATCCGTTCAACGACAACGGCGAACTGCTGCAGCATTGCGGACCGTGGCCGCTCAGCTGTGCTTCCTGCAAGCCGACCATCGGTTATCCGCTGGCATTTTCCCATCCGGGCGCTGTGGAGGCAGAGGCGAAGCACGGCGATCTGACGCTGGCACGCTTTGACGGTGACAACGGCGAGTATTCCCTGCTGTTGGGGAATGCGAAGGGGATCGAAGGGCCGTACACGAAGGGAACGTACCTTTGGATCGAAGTGGAGAACTGGCCGAGACTGGAAGCGAAGATCGTGGAAGGGCCTTATATCCATCACTGTGTCGGCATTCATCAGGATGTGGTGCCGGTACTGTATGAGGCATGTAAGTATATCGGCGTGAAACCGGATCTGTACGACGATGTGGAACAGCAGGTGATCGATACGATCCATGGCGTTAAGAGGAGGTAAATAATGAAGAAACAAGAATTTGATGCAAAAGCGTTAACAGTCAGATCACTTGAACTTCGCAAGGTGGTGCTGGATATGATCATGAAATCCGGCGGCGGCCATATCGGCGGTGACTTTTCCGTTATGGATACGCTGGTGACGCTGTATTTTGACCAGATGAATATAAGCCCGGAGAACCAGGACGATCCGGATCGTGATTACTTTATCATGAGTAAAGGGCATTCCGTGGAAAGCTATTATGCGGTGCTGGCGGCGAAGGGATTCTTCGAGACGGAGACGGTGGTCAACGAGTTTTCGCAGTTCGGCTCCAAGTTCATCGGACATCCGAATAATGAGCTGCCGGGAATCGAGATGAACTCCGGTTCTCTTGGACACGGCCTGCCGGTGAGCGTGGGTATGGCGCTGGCCTGCCGGAAGGAGAACAGAGAAAGCCGCGTCTATACGGTGATGGGCGACGGCGAAGTGGCGGAAGGTTCCGTCTGGGAAGGTTTTATGGCGGCCGGACATTATAAGCTGGCCAATCTGTGTGCGGTGGTGGACAGGAACCGTCTGCAGATCTCCGGCACCACGGAGCAGGTGATGACGCATGAGAATCTGCACGCACAGATCGAGAGCTTTGGCTGGAACGTGATCGAGACAGACGGAAACGACATCGCGAAGCTGCATGAGGCATTTGAGCAGGCGAAGACAGTGACGGATCGGCCGACCTGTATTATCGCGAATACGATCAAGGGCTACGGCGGCGGTGAGATCATGGAGAATAAGGCCGCATGGCATCACCATGTACCGAATCAGGAAGAGTATGATCAGATCGTAAAAGCATTAGAGGCGAAGAAGGAGGGCGTACTTCATGAATAAGATTCCAAACAGGCAGGCAATCTGCGAGACACTGATGGCACATGCCAAAGAAGACAGACATATTTACGCTTTGTGCTCCGACTCCAGAGGTTCGGCTTCTATGACGCCTTTCTTCAATGCCTTTCCGGAGCAGTCCATCGAGGTGGGCATCGCGGAGCAGAATCTGGTGAGTATCGCGGCCGGTATGGCTCATTGCGGGGAGAAGCCTTACTGCTTTTCTCCGGCATGTTTTATCTCTACGAGGAGTTATGAGCAGGCCAAGGTGGACGTGGCGTATTCCAACACCAATGTAAAGCTGATCGGCATCAGCGGCGGCATCAGCTACGGGGAACTGGGCATGAGCCATCATTCGGCACAGGATATCGCGGCCATGTCTGCGATCCCCAATATGAGAGTATATCTGCCCAGCGACAGATTCCAGACGGCGAAGCTGATTGAGAGCCTGCTGCAGGATGAGAAGCCGGCGTATGTGAGAGTGGGGCGAAACCCGGTGGAGGATATCTACGGTGAGACGGATTGTCCGTTCGAAATGGATCGGTCTACCGTACACGGAAATCTGGAGGCGGAGAACGACGTAGCGATCATTGCCTGCGGCGAGATGGTGCGCCCGGCCCTGGAAGCGGCGAAGATCCTGCAGGAGAAAGGCATTAAGGCTGTGGTGGCGGATATGTACTGCGTAAAGCCGCTGGATCAGGATACGGTGATAAAAGCGGCGAAGAGCGCGAAGCTGGTGATCACGGTGGAGGAGCATGCCCCTTACGGTGGCATGGGAAGCGCTGTCGCGGTGACGGTGGGCGAAAACTGCCCGAAGAAGGTAATTACCATGGCGCTGCCGGATGATCACGTGATTACGGGAAAATCCGCTGCGGTGTTTGATTATTATGGACTGAACGGAGAAGGGATTGCGAAGAAGGCGGTAGAGGAACTGAGGTAAGAGCGTGCCGGTTTGATTTATTTGTGAATTCAGATGAAGGGTCGGGCTGGCCTTAACGGATATGGATAATAGAATGATGTAGTTTGGAGAAGAATTATGGGGAATAAATATTTGATCAGCATTGATCAGAGCACGCAGGGGACGAAGGCACTGCTTTTCAGTGAAAAAGGAGAGTTGAGTGCGCGTGCGGATCTTGCGCACAGGCAGATCGTCAACGAGCAGGGGTGGGTTTCCCACAACGGTGAGGAAATCTA
>VSOD01000520.1 GCA_009774655.1 Lachnospiraceae bacterium | reverse complement strand
ATGTAAGCCTTCCTGCCAGCCCCGTCAAGCGGGATGACATCCTCCCCGCCGATCAGAAACGAGAGCGTCGTCGGATCCGAGATCTCTACCAGGATATTTCCTCTTATCTCCCGCAGCCATGCGTCAAACCCTTCCACCAGCCTCCCGCGGATATCCGCCAGATCCTCTTTCTGCCCCAGATGCAGGATCCCCACCAGGAATACGTTTTTGCCGCTGGTATAGATCGGAAAAGCGGCCGAATCGATAAAAAGCGTGTGCAGATGCGCCGCCTTATGTTCCCTCGTCTTCTGAGTCCGGCTCACTGCCTCCTGCACCGCCTCAGAGATATCCTTCCTGTTGATCGACTCATCCTCCACAATCATAATCTTCAAACGGTCTTACCCCCACCCTGAAAAAAATCACCGTTGACCGTTTATTCCTGTGACTATAGTAAACGCCTGTAACTGTAGCAAACGGCATGACAAACAACGTAATAAGCGATATTTCCAGTGCCATTCACAATAATGTTCAACTTTTATATGATCATTATAGCAAACTATACAATACGTGTAAACAAATATCAAAAAAAGACAGGCACAATCTACAATCATGCCCGTCTCCTTTTATTCATCCCGCTGTAATCATACTTCTTTTTTCTCGTTATTCTTTCACTTCGTCAATATCTGTCAGATTAACCCCTGCCACATTCAGAAAGCTCTTCAAATACAGATATTGCTTTTTTAATTTTGCATATGTTTTTGTTGCATTTTCTTCTTTTGCCAACATCATATATTCCTGGATCCGGATAAAATCCTCCATAGCGTTTTGTGTTATTTCCAGATTAGTATTGGGCACATCATCACCTCCATTTTCCTAAAGACTGCCTTGTTTACCTAATCATACAACGTGATCAGCCAGATCACAGCCGCCACGCCGCCAAGCAATACCGCGCCGATCAGGAAGGCTGCGCCCAATGCCATAAAAATATACCGTACCCGTTCCTGCCAGGTAAAAGGCATCTCCTCCCGGGTATTCTTCCCTGTCAAGCTGCCCTCTGTGCTGCCTTCATCTCTGCCGCTGTCTCTTCTATCGCCTTTTGACACTCTTTGCCATGCAGCGGAGTGTCTGCCGAACAGTCCAATGCCTGCCAGGTCGCTCATATCAGCGACGGTACGACCGTCATCTTCAAATTCATCCCGCCGCCCCATGTCTACACCTCCACATTCCGCTCACTGCAACACAAGCTGTGCTCCTCTTCTTATACATCGTCATACAGATGGCACACAACGTAATGTCCGGGTTCGATCTCCTTCTGCTGCGGCGCCACTTCCTTACACTTGGCCATGCAGTTGGCACAGCGGGTGTGGAACTTACAGCCGGAAGGCGGATTGGCCGGGGACGGGATACTGCCCTCCAGCACGATCCTGTTCATCTTCGCATCGGGATCCGGAACGGGAATCGCCGAGAACAGCGCCTTCGTATACGGATGCAGCGGATTCTTGAATATATCCTTAGTATCCCCGTATTCCACCAGATTACCCAGATACATAACGCCCACCGTATCCGAGATATGCTCCACCACACTTAGATCGTGAGAGATAAACAGGTAAGTCAGTTTGTACTTCTCCTGCAGATCTTTTAACAGATTGATGATCTGCGCCTGGATGGAAACATCAAGCGCCGATACCGGCTCATCACAGACCACAAACTCCGGATTTAAAGCCAGCGCCCTGGCGATACAGATACGCTGCCTCTGTCCGCCGGAGAACTCATGGGGATAACGGTCCTTATGGAAAGGCTGCAGGCCGCAGTGATCCATGATCCGGTCGATATAATCGTCAAACTCTCCCTTCGCCGCCAGTCCGTGTTCCCGCACCGCCTCACCGATGATCTCGCCTACCGGCAGTCTCGGAGAGAGACTGGAAAAGGGATCCTGGAAGATGATCTGCATCTTCGTCCGCATAGCCCGCATCTCTTTACCTGAAAGGTCATAAACCTCTTTGCCGTTAAACAGCACCTGCCCGCCGGTCTTCTCCCCGGACAGGCGTAAGATGGTACGTCCCGTGGTGGTCTTGCCGCACCCCGACTCCCCCACCAGTCCCATGGTCGTGCCGCGCCTTAAGTTAAACGTAACGCCGTCCACGGCCTTCACATGGCCGATGGTTCTGGCAACCATACCGCTTTTGATCGGAAAATGCTTCTTTAACTCATTGACCATCAGGATATACTGCGGGTCGTAAGTTACAGGGGTAAACTCTTTCTTTGTGGTATTTGCATCCGCCATTTACTTCTCCCCCTTTCCGTCATAGAAACGATAGCAGCTGACCTTATGGGTGGGTGACAGGCTGATCTCACCGGGATATTCTCCCGCACAGCGCTCCACGCACATCTCACAGCGGTCTTTATAATAACAATAATCGGGCATGTTAACAGGGTTTGGCACCTTGCCGGGGATCGAATAAAGTCTGTCCACCTGCTTGCCCACCACCGGTTTCGATGCCATCAGGCCGATCGTATAGGGATGACAGGGATTGGTGAAGATCTCCCGCACCGTTCCTTTCTCCACCACGCGTCCTGCGTACATGACTACCACATAATCCGCCATCTCCGCGATCACACCCAGGTCATGGGTGATCAGCATGATGGAGGAATTGATCTTGTCTTTCAAATGTCTTAACAGATCCAGAATCTGCGCCTGAATGGTCACATCCAGCGCCGTGGTCGGCTCGTCCGCAATGATGATACGCGGGCTGCACGCAAGCGCCATGGCGATCATCACAAGCTGCCGCATACCGCCTGACAGTTCATGCGGGTACATCTGATAGACACCCTCACTGTTGGCGATCCCTACCATCTTCAGCAGCTCGATCGTCTTCTCTTTGATGGTCTCCTTGGACTTCCCTTCCTCGTCATGCAGGGATATAACCTCGTCCACCTGTTCGCCGATGCGGAACACAGGATTTAAGCTGGTCATGGGTTCCTGGAAGATCATGGACACATAGTTGCCGCGCAGTTTCATCATCTTCTCATTGGG
>VSOD01000052.1 GCA_009774655.1 Lachnospiraceae bacterium | reverse complement strand
ATAAATCAAGGCTTTAAAGGTACTTTTCATATGAATAGAATTCTAAAAAATTGTGGCGTTAACTTCGAAAGACGGGAATATCTTTATGTTTCTACTATGCATGATGTACAGGAAGCAAAAATTACAAGGCGGTTACATAGCGGAAGAATTAAGGCATTCTCGGTTGACAATGTGGGGCAGGAATAGTATATTATTAAGTATAAAAGAATATGTTAGTAATGAGCATGATTATTTTTGAGGTCGGAAATGGTTCCCGACGCACTCTGAAAAGAGTACCTGAGATGATGGATACACCGCCCATCCAAAAATAATCATGCTTTTTTAATATTATTCCATCGCTACTTCGCTACATGCTCATTGCGCCACTGTCTTGGCGAGATCCCATACACATTCTTAAACGCTCTGGAAAAATGCAGCTGGTTCGGATAGCCCACTGCATTTCCGGTATCCGCAATGGACAGGTCGGTGAGCCGCAACAGCTCGGTGGCCTTGGACATGCGGTAGGAGATCAGGAAATCCTGGGGCGACTTTCCCATATTTTCATGGAAGATCTTGCCGAAATAGCTTCTGTTCAGGCCGCAGGCGGCCGCGATATCCTCCACGGAGATATCGTTCTGGAAGTTCTGCTCGATGAAGGAAATAGCCTCTTTGATGTAGAAATCACGCAGGCTGTTTCCTCTGCTGACCTCAGAGGAGGAAGCGGAACGTATAAAACTGTCAATAAAGAGAAAGAGGTGCCCGATCAGGTGGAAGGGGGACTCGTTCTTATGGTTGACGATATAAAGCATTTCTGATTTCATCGTATCTGCGATATCTTTATAGCGCGCTCTGTAGACAGGCTGACCCGGGCTTAAGCCGGTCAGCTCCACGGCTTCCTTGGCGCGCAGTCCGTCGAATTCGATCCAGACATACTCCCACGGAATTTCATGATCCGCTATGTAGGTGCAGACCTGGTGGGGAAAGATCATGAATCCCTGGCCGCTTTTTATCTGATAATTGACGGATTTGCCCGATGTATTCTCGGCAATCAGCGTGCCGGTGCCGGACAGGCAGTAATGGAAGAGATAATGGTTTCTGGCAGCAGGGCCGAAGGAGTGGGAGGGATCGCACTGCTCCCATCCGAACTGGTACAGACCGAGATCGACAAAATTTTCACTGGGAAAAACCGAGAAGATCACTTCACTCATACATTCCTCCGTTCCGGGGCGATATGCGCCGCTCATCTGTGGACTTTGGTCAGGGTAACATCAATATTCAGCTTAAAGAGATTACGGTAAAAAGTAATCTGAATTGTTTCTATACCTGATTCTATACCAAATTATATACCAAAATGCTACTCTACTTCAATTAATTGGCATAAAAACAGCATTAAGGTATATAACATATAAAATAAGGCTATTTATGGATAGCAAAATGGTATGTTACAATGCAAATATCAAATCAGGGAAGGAGATATGCTATGTTAAGGAGGAAAGTAAAATACCTTGGCGCGGCGGTTTGCAGTGTTGCTGCAATGGCGGTTGCCGGGGGATGTGGAAACTCGGCTGGCGATGGTAAGATTGAAGTTGAGATCGTTCAGTACAAGCCTGAGGCGGCCAACTATTTCACTGCTGTGGAAGAGGAATTCAACGCAACACATGATGACATCCATTTAAAGATCAGTTCTCCCAATGATGCGATGGCGATCTTGAAGACGAGATTCATCAGAGAGGATTATCCCGACATCATAGGAATCGGCGGAGACATCAACTATTCTTATTTCATGGATGCTAAGATCCTGGAGGATATTTCTGATTATGAAGGACTTGCAAATATTAATCAGGGATATCTGGACATCGACGAGGCGCTTAAGTTTGTGCCCATTGAGGGAACTTATGCAGTGCCTTACGTGGCCAACGCGGCAGGAATTTTGTACAACAGGGATATGTTCGAGGAGCATGGCTGGACGATCCCGACGACCTGGGACGAATTACTTACTTTGTGTGACACCATTCAGGGAGAAGGGATCTTACCTTTCTATTTCGGCTTCAAGGATATCTGGACCTGCCTTGCGCCGTGGAATGCGATGGCGGTAGATCTGGCTCCGGCGGATGCATCCAAGCAGGTAAACCGCGGGGAGACCACATTTGCCAAAGAGTACCGGGAAGTATCCGAGAAATATCTGGAACTGCTGCAGTACGGACCGGAGGATCCGTTTGCGTACGGCTACAATGACGCATGTACGGCGTTTGCAAGAGGCGAATCCGCAATGTATCCGATCGGAAGCTATGCGGCTCCGCAGATTCTGTCCGTGAATCCGGACTTAAATCTGGATTCTTTCGTTATGCCGGCCAATGACGCGGCGGACGGCAATACCCTGAATTCCGGTATTGACCTGCAGTTCTGCGTGACGGCAGGATGCAAGAACAAGGAAGCGGTCTATGAGGTGCTGGATTTCCTTTATGAAGATGAGAACATCCAGAAGTACATAGACGCGCAGACGGCTATCCCCTGTAAGGACGGAGACTTCACGCTTCCTTCCATTCTGGACGGCATGACAGATTATATCACATCCGGCAATATGACGGACTATCAGGATCACTATTATCCGTCAGAGATGGCAGTGGATGCGCAGATTCAGACTTTCCTGTTAAATCAGGATGTGGACGCTTTCCTGGAGAAGTTTGATAAGGACTGGCTGCGGTACAACAGGGATATCATCCGGCTGGTACAGGATTATGAAAAGCAGCACGGAAACGCGAATTGACCGCGAATTAGTGAGAAAGGAGAGCATGCATAATGAAATTAGGAAAAAATGAGAGAAAAACAACATTTTTATTGATCACCATTCCGATTCTTGCCCTGTTTATCTGCTTCAATACCATTCCGTTGATCCGCGGTGTGATATACAGTTTTACGAATTTCAGGGGCTTCGGAAAGTATGACTGGGTAGGCTTTAGAAACTATATCGATCTGTTTTCGGATGTTCGTGTGGGCAAGTCCTACTGGTTTACGTTTAAGCTGTCGATCGTAACGACCGTTGTGGTTAATGTTTTAAGCCTGCTGCTGGCGCTGGCGCTTAACAGCTCCATCAAGGCCAAGAGCTTTTTCCGCGGCGCGTACTTTTTACCCAATATCCTGGGTGCGCTGGTTGTAGGTTACATTTTCAATTACTTCTTTACTTATATTCTGCCGGCTCTGGCGGACATGATCGGGATCGATGCGCTGCGCACCTCCATCCTGTCCAATCCGGGTGCGGCGTGGATCGGTATCATGGTTGTCTGTGCATGGCAGGCGATCGCCATGAATACGATCATCTATATCTCCGGCCTGCAGACGGTGCCGGAAGATGTGTATGAGGCAGGCGGCCTCGACGGTGCGACAGGCTGGAAGCAGTTTAAATACCTGACTTTCCCGCTGATCATTCCCTTTTTCTCCATCAACATGGTTCTGTGCGTGAAGAACTTCCTGATGGTGTTTGATCAGATCATGGCTTTGACCAAGGGCGGCCCGGCGCAGAGTACGGAGTCTATCTCCTACCTGATCTACAACAACGGTATGTCGGGCGGACAGTTCGGCTTCCAGAGCGCCAACGCGGTTGTATTCTTCATCGTGATCGTGGCGGTTTCCGTGGCGCAGATGAAATTTTCCGGTAAAAAGGAGGAGCAGTTATGACAATAAAGAAAACAAACAAAACAGCGATGATCGTCCTGATCCTTGGGCTTTCCACGATCATCCTGCCGTTGTACATGACGATAGTTATTGCATTCAAACAGCCCTCGGAAATGACAAACAGTATCAGCGGCATCCTGTCGCTGCCCAAGGTATGGAGCCTGAACAATTTCAGGGAAGCCATGGAGATCACAAATTTCTGGCGTTCCTTAAGCAACAGCTTACTGATCACGGCAGCGACCGTGGGACTGTCCATCGCGGTTCATTCCCTGATGGGTTATGCGCTGGGACGTAACAAGGCTCACAGCAAGTTCTACAGCTTCGTGTATCTGTTCATCGTCAGCGGTATGTTTGTGCCCTTTGCGATCCTGATGATGCCTCTGGCAAAACAGACGGCAGAGCTGGGACTGGCTAACTGGTTCGGCGTGATCCTGCTGTATGTGGTGTTCTACATGCCGATGAATGTACTGCTCTACTCCGGTTATCTGGTAAATATCCCGATGGCGCTGGAGGAGGCGGCGAAGGTGGACGGCGCTTCAACCTGGAGAACCTACTGGAAGATCATCTTTCCGATCATGAGGCCCATGCATGCAACGGTGGCAGTACTTACGGCGCTGGCGGTTTGGAACGACGTTATGACACCGCTTATTATCATGGCAGGTTCCGGACAGAATACGCTGCCTCTGGCACAGCTTAACTTCCAGTCGCAGTTCGGTACGAATTATAACCTGGCGTTTGCGTCTTATCTGCTTTCGCTGGTTCCGATCCTGATCTTCTACATCGTATGTCAGAAGCAGATCCTGAACGGCGTTGTGAACGGAGCGGTTAAGTAAAAACAAAGTGAATAAAATGTAAAATTATGGTATACTTGGAGCAGCCTTATGGCTTGCTTCAAGTATATTGTATCTCATAAAATACTTGAAGAAAAACGAAAAACAGTAAATATAAGAAAAAGGTTGGTGCGGCGTATGGCAATTCTATTTCAAGAGGAAAAGCGGATCTTCACATTACAGACAAAGCAGACGACCTACCAGATGAAGGTAGATGATTTCGGGTTTCTTTTGCATCTGTATTATGGGACGAGGGTGTCCGGCGATATGGATTATCTTTTGACTTATTATGACAGGGGGTTTTCGGGAAATCCGAATGATGTGGGGAACAACAGGACTTATTCCATGGACGTTCTGCCACAGGAATATCCGACTTTGGGAACAGGAGATTACAGAAACAGTGCGTTAGTGCTGCGTGGTCATGACGAATCGGAATGTTGTGATCTGCGGTATGCCGGATATGAGATCCGGGAAGGCAAGTATGAACTTGAGGGACTGCCGGCGGTGTATGCCGGGGAGAAGGAAGCACAGACGCTTAAGATCGTGCTGGAGGATAACGTGAGCAAAGTGCGCGTGCAGTTGTTGTACGGCGTACTGGAAGACGAGGATATCATTACAAGAAGCGTGAAGATCACCAATTACGGCACAGCGTGTGTGGTTGTGGAGAAGGCGGCCTCGGCCTGTCTGGATTTTATCACGGGACAGTATGACCTGCTCAGTTTCTACGGAAGACATACGATGGAAAGGAATCTGCAGAGGATAAGGATCGGACATGGAAGTCACAGCATCGGAAGCCGCAGAGGCACTTCCAGCCATCAGTATAATCCGGCAGTCATCGTGGCAGAGAAGAACACCACGGAGAATACCGGGGACTGCTACGGTATGGTCTTTGTCTACAGCGGGAACTTTCTCTGTGAGGCGGAGCAGGATCAGTTTGACCAGACACGTGTGCTGATGGGACTGCAGAGTGATCTTTTTCATTATCCGCTGGAATCCGGACAGACGCTTGAGATTCCGGAGACGATTATGTGTTACAGCGACAGAGGATTTGGGGATCTGTCGGTGAAATATCATCGTTGTATCAGAAATCATATATGCAACGGAGCGCGCAGCAGGCGCACAACAGGAATGCAGGGAAATGGCAGCAGCGAGACGGGATTTGTGCCCCGGCCGGTGCTTGTGAACAGCTGGGAGGCGGCTTACTTTAACTTTACCGGGGAGACGATCGTGGAGCTGGCAAGGGAAGCGGCCGGACTGGGTATCGACATGGTCGTGATGGACGACGGATGGTTCGGCAAACGCGAGGACGACAACAGCGGTTTGGGAGACTGGCAGGTCAATGAAAAGAAGCTGGGTTGCAGTCTGAGCGAGCTGGTGCGCAGAATCAACGCGGAAGGTGTCAAGTTCGGTATCTGGATCGAGCCGGAAATGATCTCCGAGGACAGCGATCTGTACAGAGAGCATCCGGACTGGGCGATGCAGAATCCGGGCAGGAATCCGGCCAGAGGCAGGAATCAGCTGGTGCTTGATTTTTCCAGGGAGGATGTGCGGGAGCATATTTTCGATCAGATCTGCAGAGTGCTGGACCAAGGCAATATCGAGTACATTAAATGGGATATGAACCGGAGCGTTACGGATTTCTATTCCGTGGAGAACAGACAGGGCAGGGTGTCCTATGATTTTGTGACTGGTCTGTATGATTTCATGGAGAAGCTTCTGGCCAGGTATCCGAAGCTGATGATCGAGGGCTGCAGCGGCGGCGGGGGCCGGTTTGACGCCGGAATGATGTATTATACACCGCAGATCTGGTGCAGTGATAATACAGATGCGCTGGACAGGCTGCGGATTCAGTACGGGACCTCTTTCTTCTATCCGATGTCTACGGTCAGCGCTCATGTGTCGGCGGTGCCCAACCATCAGACAGGCAGGATCACAAGCCTGCGCACGAGAGGCATTGTGGCTATGACGGGGGCTTTCGGCTATGAGTTGTCCTTAAGCAGGCTGAGTGCGGAAGAGAAAGGGGAGATCAGAGAGCAGATCAGGCAGTATAAGGAGTTTGAGCCGTTGATCAGCACGGGAGATTATTATCGTCTTTCAAATCCTTTTGAGGATGCCTGTGCGGCATGGATGTTTGTGTCAGCGGACAGGAAGCAAATCCTGCTGCATGTGGTGATTTTGGAGAATCACGGCAATATGACCGTGAATTATGTACGGCTGAAAGAACTTCTGCCGGATGCCGTCTATGAGGAGGCGGCAAGCGGTAAGTGCTACTGCGGTTCTGCGCTGATGCAGGCGGGAATCCCGATTCCGGTGGAGATGGGAGATTACCGTGCATATCAATTTGTGTTTAGGGTAAAAGAATAGATCAAGGGATTAGAATTATAATTTGGGGAAAGAGAGACTGCCGTATCGGGTTGTATGACCGGTGTTGGCAGTCTTTTTTATGGGACCAGTAACTGCACTGCATATCTGAAATTGCGATACGAATCTTGAAAATGATATAAGCTCGTTTTTATAATGCTTCAGGTTCGGGTACAGATTCTTCAAACAGTTGCATTAAATCATGGTTTGCACCTATATAGTATAATGGTACAAAACGTCTTCTATTGTATAGTCATTTTCATTTTCTCCATCGTCGCTGTTGTACCACACCCATTTTGTCACATAGTCCATAAACCATGTCTTTTCACGCAAAGAAGTGATAATATTACCAAAAGCGCCGTAATCCTTTGGATTACCATTTCCTGTAAAAGACATCGTCCCGTCAGCATCCTGCATCTGGTTGAATTTATATTTGGAAAAGGCCTGCTGTAATGCCTGGTAAATACTTTCCACACTATATTTCTTTTCTGCACGTATTTTTTCTTCATCCATTTTTATTTCTAATTTCAGCATAAATGTCTCCTGTTCACAATCAGTTACATTTTCCCGTATTTTTATTATATCTGATGTTGTTCAAAAATTCTACCATGATTTTTTATAATATTTAAAATAGGGCTGGCTGTAACAGCGGAAGATTGATACAATAAATAATAGAAGCCATAAATTCTATGATGTATTCAGGATTGATGATACAGGTGCTGTCAAAAAGATGATGAACAGATTGAGGATGAAAGGTGGAGAATCATGCAGGATTTTATCAAAATATCAAAATACGCAGGAATGCGCAACGACCTGGCACAGGCGGGAGGCGGCAATACTTCCGTGAAACTTGACGATCATATCATGCTTGTTAAAAGTTCCGGATTCCAGCTGGCGGATGTGAGTGAGCAGGTGGGATATTCCAGGGTGGATTACAGGAAGATCGTGGAATATTTCAGAGAATATGTGGAACCCTTTGCGGAGGATGTATTTACGGAGGAGAAGGGGAATCAGCTTCTGAAAGAGGCGCAGATCGAGGGAGGACGCGCTTCTATCGAGACATTCCTTCATGCGATTACCGGAAAGTATACGCTGCATTCCCACCCGCTGCTTGTGAATATCCTGACGGCGCGGGAAGATGCGGAGGAGATTGTGCATGAACTTTTTCCGAAAGCTGTCTTTGTGCCTTACAGGAAGCCGGGTGCTGCGCTGGCGGAGGCTTATGACAAGATCTATCGTGCGAAAGAAGCGCAGGGAGCGGACGGGACGGTCGTCTTTTTACAGAATCACGGACTGGTGGTCAGCGGGGACGACGGGGATACGGTGATCGAGA
This sequence comes from Lachnospiraceae bacterium, assembly GCA_009774655.1. GTDB lineage: Bacteria > Bacillota > Clostridia > Lachnospirales > Lachnospiraceae > UBA3282. The sequence goes on along the minus strand of VSOD01000052.1, from coordinate 6,754 downwards.
AGACAGAGCAGGTGTTGGCAAAGATCGCAGAGTATTTGGATCTGGATAACAGTGCATGCCGCGCGGCAACGGAACTTTACAGGGTGATCGGAGAGATTGAGGCGCTGGCGGGGAATATTGTCTATCTGTCGGAAAACCGTTATCTGTCGCAGGAATACGCAGGCAGCAGTCTTGTGGAGCAGGGGATGTGGGAACATGCTTTTTGCCCGGACTGCGTAGTCTACGCAGGCAAGAAGCTGCTTTGGCTAAAGAAGGATTATGACAGGCAGGATATTCTGGGTTTTATGCAGGCGCATGGTTTGCCGACACTTGTGTATTATGAAGGGCATTTCTATATACTGGCGGAGAGTGTGAAGAAGGCGCAGGAGATCGAGAATGTGATGAGCTTCGCCGCCAGAGTGCAGTATGGCAACAGAGGCCGGAGAATGCAGTATTTAAGTGATGCACAGGAGGAAGAACTGCTTAACTGGGATGCGGAGAAATACCGCAGGACAAAGGTATAAAGAAGAGGGATGCAGGCAAAAACGGCAGGAGAAGCATTCGGTTACGGCGGTGTGCTGCAAAAGTCCGGTCAGGCTTCTGGAGAAACAGGGAAGGCACACAGAAGCAGGGAAGTTGCTGTGACATGACAGCAAAATAACGGTTGACAAACGCCGTCCTTACGGGCTAGAATAAATAAAATCAGACGTGACGAAGAAGAGAATAGTACGGACAGGGAACGTGACAGAGAGAGGATCGGCGGTGGAAGATCCTTACGGGAGATGTTCGGAACCGGCCTCGGAGTCCTGTGCGATGAGTGCAGCGTAGCACCGGCGATAACGGTAGGAGAAGAGGAGCGCGCAAGCGTTAATTAGGGTGGTACCGCCGAGATTTCGGTCCCTTTCGGGATGGAAATCCCGGCGTTTTTTGTTGTGTTCCGGCGGGATATGCGCCCGGCCGGAAAGAAAGCAGAGAATAAAAAATAAAAAGCAGAAAGGATGAAGGTAAAATGGCTGACAGGAAGTTAGTAGAAGCGATCACTTCCATGGAAGATGATTTCGCGCAGTGGTATACGGACGTGGTCAAGAAGGCAGAGCTTTTAGACTACACGAGCATTAAAGGATGCATGGTATTTAAGCCGGCAGGTTATGCCATCTGGGAGCTGATCCAGAAGCAGATGGATGATATGTTTAAGGCGACGGGCGTGCAGAATGTCTATCTGCCCATGTTTATTTCGGAAAGCCTCCTGAATAAGGAGAAGGACCATGTGGAGGGCTTTGCACCGGAAGTGGCATGGGTGACGCATGGCGGTATGCAGCCCCTGCAGGAGCGGCTTTGCGTAAGGCCTACATCCGAGACGCTTTTCTGTGATTATTATAAGAATGTGGTGCAGTCTTACCGTGATCTGCCTCAGGTATGCAACCAGTGGTGTTCTGTCGTGCGCTGGGAGAAGGAGACGAGACCTTTCCTGCGCAGCCGTGAGTTCTTGTGGCAGGAGGGTCACACCGCTCATGCCACGGCTGAGGAAGCGGAGGAGAGAACGGTGCAGATGTTGAATGTCTACGCCGATTTCTGTGAGCAGGTGCTGGCGATTCCTGTGATCAAGGGTCAGAAGACGGAGAAGGAGAAATTCGCGGGCGCTACGGCGACTTATACGATCGAGGCGTTGATGCATGACGGTAAGGCACTGCAGTCCGGCACCAGCCATAACTTCGGAGACGGCTTTGCGAAGGCTTTCGGCATCCAGTATACGGATAAGGACAATACATTGAAATATGTGCACCAGACTTCATGGGGCGCATCCACGCGCCTGATCGGTGCGCTGATTATGGTGCACGGCGACAACTCCGGCCTGGTACTGCCTCCCCGGATCGCACCTGTACAGATTATGATCATTCCTGTTCAGCAGAAAAAAGAAGGCGTGCTGGATAAGGCTTATGAGTTGAGAGACAGGCTTGGCAGCTTCCGTGTGAAAGTGGACGATGCGGATAAGAGTCCCGGCTGGAAGTTCTCCGAGCAGGAGATGCGGGGAATTCCGATCCGTGTGGAGATCGGGCCTAAGGATATCGAGGCGAACAAGTGCGTGATCTGCCGTCGTGATACGAGGGAAAAGATCGAGGTATCTTTGGACGAACTGGAGACGAAGGCGGGAGAGATACTGGAGAAGATGCAGACGGAAATGCTGGAGCGTGCCCGGGCGCACAGGGATGAGCACACTTACACGGCAGAGAATATGGAAGAGTTCCGCCGCCTGTTTACGGAGAAATCCGGTTTCGTGAAGGCGATGTGGTGCGGAGAGCAGGACTGCGAGGATAAGATCAAGGAAGAGCTCGCGGTCACCAGCCGTTGTATGCCTTTTGAGCAGGAGACGATCGGGGATGTGTGCGTCTGCTGCGGTAAGCCTGCGAAGAAGATGGTTTACTGGGGACGCGCGTACTAAGCGGCGGCTCTTTTCAGGGCATCCCGGAATAAGATCAATAAAAAATAAAAAGTAAAGGGGTTGAAGTGGAAATGAATGTTTTGGTGATTAACTGTGGTTCTTCTTCGTTAAAGTACCAGCTGATCAACAGCGATTCGGAGGAGGTATTGGCAAAGGGGTTATGTGAGAGGATCGGGATTGACGGAAGTGCGATCGTACATCAGCCTGCGGGCGGTGAGAAGGTAAAGAGCGAGATAGATATGCCGAATCACACGAAAGCGGTGCAGCTGGTGATCGAGAAGCTGACGGATCCGCAGGTGGGTGTGATCACTTCTCTGGAGGAGATTGATGCGGTTGGACACCGCATCGTACACGGCGGCGAGCGGTTTGCCGGTTCTGTGGTGCTGGACGACGAGGTTTTGGCAGTGATCGAGCAGTGCAACGATCTGGCGCCGCTTCACAACCCGGCGAATCTGATCGGCATTAACTCCTGCCGGGAGATCATGCCGGATGTGCCGATGGTGGGTGTATTCGACACGGCATTTCATCAGACGATGCCGAAGAAGGCATATCTGTACGGCCTGCCCTTATCTTATTATGAGAAGTACAAGGTGCGCCGTTACGGCTTCCACGGCACAAGCCACGATTTCGTATCCAAAAGGGCGGCGGAGCTGCTGGGCAGGGACATTAAGGATCTGAAGATCATCGTATGCCATCTCGGCAACGGCGCTTCCGTATCTGCGGTGCAGTATGGAGAATCCGTGGATACTTCCATGGGGCTGACTCCGCTGGAGGGCCTGATCATGGGCACACGGTCCGGCGATCTGGATCCGGCGATCGTTACTTTTATCGCGCAGAAGGAAGGTATCAGTGCGGAAGAAGTGATCAATATCTGCAACAAGAAGTCCGGCGTACTGGGGCTGTCCGGCGGTGTTTCCAGTGATTTCCGTGATCTGGGCGACGCGGCGCAGGCAGGCAATGAAGCGGCCAGGACTGCATTGGAGACTTACGGGTATCGTGTGGGCAAATATATCGGCGCGTATGTGGCGGCGATGAACGGCGTTGACGCGATCGTATTTACGGCCGGCGTGGGAGAGAATAACGCCCAGGCCAGAGCGGAAATCGGCAAGTATATCGGGTATCTGGGAACGAATATCGACCCGGAGAAAAATAAGCTGCGCGGCGAAGAAGTGATCCTGTCCGACGAGGGAGCAAAAGTCACGGTGATGGTGATCCCCACGAATGAGGAGCTTGCGATCGCGAGAGAGACCGTGCGCCTGGTAAAACAGTGACAAACCAGACATGGTGGATCAGCATAAGGCTGCTGCCTGATGAGACTGGTGGAAAAGGGGAATTGTATGAGCAGACGGAAGAATGGACGGAGAAGAAAGAAAAAAGGCATGGGAAAGATCATCTTTCTCAGTATTCTTATTGTGGTATGTCTGATCGTTTTGTCCGGTCTGGTAAGCGGTGTTTTTTCGACGGATAAGCTCACGGGCGGGATTAAATCCGCGGTAACCAAAAAGGTGACGGAGACGGTTATGGAACAGGCCGTGCAGAAGGCACTGGAAAGTTCCGGTGATCAACAGGCCGCCGAGAAGGCGAAGGAGATCGTGGGTAATATGGAAGAATCGGATAAGAAAGAGGCTGAGGCGATCATCGGGAAATATGCCGACAGCGAGACGATATCCGACTGCCTGGAAATCGTGGGGGACGGCGTTAACAGCGAATCCATCGCGGAGGTTCAGGAATATCTGCAGGAGAGCGTTTCCGAAGAGGATATCCGGAAGCTGCAGGAACTGTACCAGAAGTATGGTGGGGTAATGCCGTAGATCCGGTTTTGGCGGATACCGGCCGACAGAAAAAGAAATAGCAGCAACAGATCAAAGGACTGAAGCAGAGTAGACTGCGGCAGTCCTTTTTTTTATAAAAAGGTTGACAGACGTATACCTTTGGTGTAACATGCGGTTAAAGAGGTAAACGGATGTATACCAAAAATTGGCAGTCAAAAATCGGGCAGTATTTTTTATGCCTTTGTGAAATGAAAGGAATGGATATCAGGATGGGAAAGGTCAGTCTATCGGACGGAGAATGGAAGATCATGAACAGTCTGTGGGAGAGCGGCGAAAGTACGATCACCGAGTTGACGGCCAGTCTGGAGAACGAGACGGGCTGGGATAAGCATATTATCATTACCATGCTGGGCCGTATGGAGAAGAAGGAGGCCGTCGCGCACAGACAGGGCGGCAGGGCCAAGGTCTTCTATCCGCTTGTATCGAGGGAGGAGGTCTCCATGCAGGAGACGCGCGGTTTTCTGGAAAAGGTATACCGCGGCAGCCTCGGCATGATGGTGAATGCCATGGTGGCGGATCAGGCCCTGTCAGAGCAGGAGATCCAGGAGTTGTACGATATTTTGGAGCAGGCCAGGAAGAAAGGATAACCGCGCCTGTATCGAAAGGATATGAGCCGCAGGGCAGGACGGGAACAGGCACGGGAAAGAGGGAGATATTATGAAAGAAATCATTATTACAGCTTCGGTTTTGATTCTATGTGTTATGCTGATCAGGCATTTTTTCAAGGGAAAGATCAGCAACAGGCTGCAGTATGCGTTATGGCTGCTGGTGGCGATACGGCTGATCATTCCGGTATCCGCGCAGCTTTATCTTTCGCTGGGAGAAATAGATGAGTTTCGCATCATGGATCTGGTGAGAAGGCTGGAGGGAGATTTCGGGGATATCACGGAGCGTCTGGAGCAGCCGGTCAGTTTCACCATGAATATGAATTCTCCGGTCAGTCAGCAGATCATTAAGAATGTGCTGGAAGAGGAGATGGAGTATATAGGTGGGGCAGACGGACCGACGAGTATTTTTCTGGCCGGATCCGTCGGATTTACGTGGCTGGATATCCTGCGGTGGATCTGGTTTGGCGGTATGGGCGTGATGGCGGTGTGGATGGCTGCCGTTAATCTGCGCTTCTGCCGTAAGCTGCGCCGCGAGCGGCGGGACTTCGTGCTGCCGGAAGGGGTGACGGGCAGGCTGCATCCCAAGGTTTTGGCGAGTCTGCGCAGGGGCAGAGTTTACGCGGTGAAGGAGCTGGTGTCTCCGTGTCTGTACGGGATACCGGGATTGGAGGCCGTTTACCTGCCGGAGGCTGTTATCGGGGAGGAAGACAGGCTGTGTCATGTGCTCACCCACGAGATCTGCCACAAAAGGCACGGTGACGGATTCTGGTCATTTCTCCGCAACATGCTTTTATTATGTTATTGGTTTCACCCGCTTGTATGGGCGGCGGCGGTGCTGTCCAAAAGGGACTGTGAGCTTGCCTGTGACGAAGGGGCGCTGTTATTGTTAGGAGAGCAGGAGCGGATCGGTTACGGGAAGACGCTGTTGTCTATCATTACCGGCAGGGGAAGGTTTTCGGATTTTGCCTGTACGGCGACGACCATGACCGGATCGGGCAGAAGCGTAAAGGAACGGATCCGCTGTATTGCCGAGAAACCGAGAGTACTTGGCGCTGCGGTGGCAGCGGTGCTTATTCTGATTACGGCTGCTTCTGTGCTTGTCTTCACGAAGAATCCGCAGTTTGTCGGCGGCACATGGGACGGCGGGACGATCTATGTGATGACGGAGGATAAGCGGATCATGCTGCCCGATTCCATAGCCGGGATAAGCGGTTATACGACGGAGGAAGGGAACAAAAAGAATCTGATCATTTATCAGGTTGCTTCCGATCAGGAGGTGGGCAGATTCTGTACGGTTTCCTATGAAGAAGCGGCAGCGCTGGTGGACGCGGGCCGGTCGGTGGTGCCCCTTGGCACCTATGGAAAGAACGGGCAGCTCCGGGAGTATATGGGTCTTGCGACGGCGGAAGTGACGCAGCACGAATATTTTCCGTCGGGAGAGGATATGGAGAAGGATACAGACTATATAGAGGGAACGGAGGGCGTCACAGGAGAAATCGAAGGAGCGCCGCAGACGGAAGAGGAGCAGGAAAGCAGCATAAAGCGCAGTGAGAAGGATCCCTTTGCTTTTGACGGGAGGACGGAGTGGGAAGAAGACGAAACTTACGAGAGCGCGAAAAAGCCTTTTGCCTTTGACGGGAAAAATGAATGGGGCATAGAAGAGCCGCAGCAGGTCGAGCAGGAAGCGGAAGCTGTGCAAAGTGCTGTGCCGGGGACAGACAGTAATACCGAGGAATCGACAACGTATGTCATACCGGAAGAAATGGTCGAACCGGACATGGCGCACGAAGAGGCGGCAACGTATCTGCCGAATGAGGCTGCTGCTGAAACAGACGATTCTGCGATTTATCTGCCGGATGAGGCGGATACGGAAACAGACGGTTCCACGATCTATC
>VSOD01000519.1 GCA_009774655.1 Lachnospiraceae bacterium | reverse complement strand
ACACCCGTATGACACGGCTACTCATAAGAATGAGAGGGGTGCAAGTCCCGTGGAGCTGCCAAGCCGTCCGTTTCGCCTGTCTTACTCAACTTTTTTGAAAAATAATAAAATTTATAGCGCATTTTTGCTGAAAATCTGTTATGATCGTAGACAAGATATTGAGGTTTCATTATCTGGTCTAGGAGGTGTTTCAATGAGTGACTATAAACCGCCATTTCACATGACGGATAAAATGACATCCCTGATTGCGGAGATCAGCGAACAGGTCGGTCGGATTACCGTGTTGCAAGAAGGAACTATCAGCCCGCACCTGCGGCGCGAGAACCGCATCCGAACAATTCACTCATCTCTTGCGATTGAGCATAATTCTCTGTCGCTGGAGCAAGTGACGGCAATTCTTGATGGTAAGCGCGTCCTCGGAAATCCCAATGAGATCAAAGAGGTGCAAAATGCCTACGAAGCCTATGAACTGATGCTGCGGTTAAACCCTGCATCCGTAGATGATCTCCTCAAAGCACACAAGCTGATGATGAACGGTCTTGTATCGGAGAACGGAAGGTTCCGCTCCGGTGGCGTAGGCGTCTTTGATGGTGAGGTACTGATCCACATGGCTCCTCCGGTGGAATTCGTGCCAGAGCATATACAAAACCTGTTTGCATGGTATCAGAAGTCGGAGCTTCACCCGCTGATTAAGAGTGCCATCTTTCATTATGAGTTCGAATCCATCCCTTCGCAGATGGTAACGGTCGCATGGGACGGATGTGGCACAGTCTCCTGCTCGGCAAGTGGAAAGAAATGTTTTTCTGGCTACCAATCGAAGAACTTATTCAATCACGGCAGAAAGAATACTATGATGCTCTCGGTGCCGCCGACAAGCAGGCAGACAGCGCAGGATTTGTAGAACTGATGCTTGAGATCATACGAGACAGCCTGACGGAGATTATGGTAGTTGGTCGCAGTACCGATCAAGACAGCGACCAAGTAACCGTTCAAGATAAAATGCCGGTTGAGCGGATTCTCTCCGCTCTCAGCGATGAAACACTCTCAGCTACAGAGCTTATGGAACGGCTCGGACTTTCTCACAGACCGACCTTCCGCAAGAACTATCTGAATCCTGCCTTGGAACAGAAACTGATTGAGCGCACAATTCCAGATAAGCCAAACAGCAAAAATCAGAAGTATAGAAAACACCAAAACCTAAAAAAAGAGTGCTAACAATGGCACTCTTTCTTTAGGTCCTGTAACACACTTTCTGTCCCAAAGCAATGCTAAATGTAATACTCGTGCCAACATTACATTCCACCCCAATATAATGCCGGATTGTTTCGCCAAATAATAGGCTTTCGCCAAAAGATAACTTTCGCTCCACTCAAAGCCTATCCCCCTGGGTAAATCAGTTCCCTCACAGCCGCTCTGCGGAAACAGAAACTCACGTCCATTTTCGTCCCAAATCCGCAGAATCCCTTGATTACTGGGCTTTTCTCGTCAGCAGAACGGCTGTCTCCACGTGTTTATTATCTTCCAAACTCAAATTCATATCTTCCTCAATAATCGGAAGTCTGAATTTAATAGACTTCAGCCACTGTCCATTGGGCTTTCTGTCCTCATAAATCTGTATCTCAGAAATTAACGCCTCCATAAACTGCCGCCGTTCTATCTCATTCATCACAGCATACAGTTTTTCAAAATAAATCAACACTTTATAGATATTATCTCCCGTTAGCTTCTCAGCTTCAATTGCCTGCTTCTTTGCCCTCGTTTCAATAAGTTGTGTTTCCACATTTTCTATCTTATCATACATTCGATAAAGGCGGTCATCAAGGTCTGCTTTTCGTTTGATATAATATCTGTCATCCGGATCAAGGGAATCAATTTCCTCCGCCAGTTTTAGCTTGACTGCATAATATTGCCGCAACTGCTTTTCAAAATCTGCAAGTTCTCCGTCTATTGTGACAGTATCCACTTTGCAGTTGATCTTTTCCTGCATCATTGCCGCAAACTTAGGATTGTCAACTAATTTTACAATGACTTCCGCCACCGCATCGTCCAATAGTTCCTCCCGTATCTGCTTTTTATAATCACACTTATGTCCACGCGTCATGGTTCGATGCTTACAGCCATAGTAATAAAAATCCTTGTATTTCGTTCCGTCCTTTTTGTGCTTGATACTCTTATTTCCATACATGCCTGCTCCGCAGACCGGACATTTTACAATACCGGAAAGAAGGTGTGTTTTGGTGTCCTTCCCTCTATTTACATGTTCATATTTCTTTGCATGTGAAATAAGTTTTACCTGTGCCGCCTGCCAAACATCTTCCTCAATAATCGCATCATGCTGTCCGTCCACCAGAATATAATTATCCTGCTCTACAAGATGATACTCATTCCGTGTTCCGTGAACCTTTTCTGTCTTTCTGCGTCCATATGCGATTTTCCCGCAATATACCGGATTTTTCAGAATAAGGCGAACCAAGTGCGCATCAAAAAGAGGATTTTTCCCATTCTGCCGCTGTATTTTATGGATGCCGTGGTTTTCAAGATATTTTGCCACACCGTTAGCGCCAATGTCTGTTTTCACATACTGTTCAAAGATTATGCTGATAGCTTTTGCTTCTTCTTCGTTAATCTGAAGTTTGCCCTCTACCAGTTGATAACCATATGGCGCAAATCCACCGTTCCATTTTCCCTCACGGGCTTTCTGAATACGCCCTTCCATTGTCTGCACACGAATATTCTCCCGTTCAATCTCTGCAACTGCTGACAGTACGGAAATCATCAGTTTCCCTGCATCCTTGGAAGAATCAATACCATCCTCCACGCAAATCAGATTTACCCCGAAATCCTGCATAACCTGTAATGTAGAAAGTACGTCCGCCGCATTTCTGCCAAATCTGGATAACTTAAAAACAAGAACAAAGGAAATGCCGTCTTTCCCTGACTCGATATCCTCCATCATGCGGTTAAATTCTATCCGCCCCTCAATGGACTTTCCAGATTTTCCTGCATCCTCATATGT
>VSOD01000518.1 GCA_009774655.1 Lachnospiraceae bacterium | reverse complement strand
ACATAGAGCTGACAATGAAGAACTGAAAAAAGAAATTCTTGGATTAAAAGAAGATGTGTTTGGAATGTCCGATAAGGAATTGGATGCTGTGCGAAAAGGCCATTCTGATGCGGAGAAAAAAATCAAACATATTTTGTCCGATAAGATTGAGAACTATCCGGCAGTCAGGGATTCACTCCTGAACGTTGAATCGTCTTTTTTACTGGTTCAGGAATTGCTGGAAGCAAATAAAGGCAGCAACAGAGAAATTATCAAGAAGAATCTTGATGATTATATCGTCAATAACTATAATCTTCTGGCAAGTATATTGACCTATACTGCTAAAGAATATGACTATTTTACGGATGCACAGCTGACTGGCCATGTTGAGCAGAACTCCATAATGTTGAAGGAACTGGCGAAAAAGCAGGGATTTATAGCAGCTGATGGGAGGGAAACGGATAAATTCTTCCGCGTCAAGTCCCGGGCAGTAAAGGAGGCGGCTAATGCGGGTCAGCAGCAGCTGAATGCTTTATTCGCATACAATTTGATTGTGGCGGATCATTTTCCGGAGCATCCGTTTTATGATTTGGCGAAATATGTTCCTAAGTTGATTTCATATCTTTCCAGGCTAAGGGATTTGAGAGATGACAGTGCGCATCCGAATGAAATTCATCAGGACTTTGAATTGCTTTCCTCGTATAGGAAAAAGAATATGTATATAGCATATCTTCTCCTGACAGGACTTCAGTTTAACGATACAAAAGATAGTGAGCAGAATGGGGATTCCGAAAGTAAGGAGAAACTTGTAAGAGCAATGAGGAAAGCTGAAGTGTCATGTGAAAGTATTTACATAGGATATTTTCAGAGAAATGGCAATATTGCGAATCAGTTGAGAAATCTTCAACTTGAAATGTGCTTAAAGGGTGAGAACTATCCGAATCGTGCCTCCCAAGCGCTTGAGGCGATTCTGAAAGAAGTATTATCCAAAAGGCTTTTGCCCGATGCAATGAAAGATGTGAAAGATGCATCAAAACAGGAACTGCGGGATGAGTTGCTTAAAGAAATGCAGGGATTTGGCTTTCGTGTAACGGAGATGCCTTTTTATTACAAGGATCGCGTTCTTGCAGCATTTCGGGATTATACCAAAGGCACCTTGGTAACGTTATTTTATGCATGGTATTATTCTGAGAGCAGGAGATCAGATAGTATGTTGAAAGACTTGACGGACCGATGTCCGGAGTTTATAGAACTAATAGAGGAGATCCACAGTAACCGAGGCCACAGCGGGAAAATGGATTTCAGAGATAAAAAACTCGATTACACAAAGAAACATATTGATTATGCAGTCAATAGTTTTTTGGAGGTTATGTTTGAGCGAGGCGTTTTGTAGGTTTTTTAGAAAATTATATTTTGAAATGATGCTATCATTTGTCTGCAAGGAGGAACGATAAATGGCAAAAAACAGAGTAAATAGAGGCAATTCTTCAGTGAATGCGAAGAAGGAAAATATAGAAAAGCTGAAGGAAAAGGTTAAGGTGGAAAGGGTTAAGAGTGCAGAGGAACAGTGGAAGGAACTGTTAGCGTCTATGTCAGAAGAGGAGGCGAAAGCCTTTATCAGACAGCTGGATGCCGCAGCGAAGGAAGCAGAACTTGCAGAGCGTGAGCAGGCTATAAAGGATATTCAGAGCGGTTTTGCTGATATTGAGACTGAACTTGACAGACGTGACGGTGAACAGAATGACTTACAGGACACATTGGATGAACGCGAGAAAGCTGTTCTGGCACGTGAGACCGCTGTAACCACGCGGGAAAGAGAAGTGGAGAAAAAAGATTCAGAGTTAATGGAGCGCGAAAGAAGCATTATTGAAAGAGAAAATAATGCCGAAAATGAGTTTGCAATACAGAATCGGAGAGCGTTAGAAGCGCTTAGGAAGCGTAAGGAAGAACTTGGCAAAGAAATCCTGGATTTAGAACAGATGAAAATTGAGAAAGAGGATGCTTTGGAACAGCAGATAGAAGGATTGCGTAAGCATAAGCTGGAAACGCTTGATTCTGAGGTTGCTGCTTTTAGCCAAGAGCGGAGAGCAGCTGCGCAGGCAGAAGCAGACCAGATTGTCGAAAACGTTAAAAAAGCTGCAGCAATAGAGCATGAAAATATGAAGAAGGAGTGGGAGGAATTAAGAACACTTTCTACTCAGCTCAACGAACAGAAACTTGAACAGAAACAGAGGGAAGGGGAGCTGGAAAAGCGGGCACAAGATCTGGCGTTCGGGGAAGACAATCTGCGGAGTGAGCAGGGAGATATTCCAAATCAGATTCAGGCAGGTGTTGACAGGATGACTGGGGCTATTCAGCGAAAACTGACGCAGGCTGAAAAGGATAAGGAACACTATAGACGCAGACTTATAGAATGTGAAAAGGAACTTGATGGATACAGGCAGCAGGAGAGAGAAGCGGATGGAATGACGATGGCACAGCTTTTGGAGAAGCTCGCATTTGCGAATAATGAGATTGAGCGGCTTGGGAAGATGCTTAATGCCAGACCAGACGAAGTCCTCCATGCAGAATATAAGATCAAAGCTGAAAAGTACGATGAACTGGATACAAAATATATCCGTTTGTTAGAAGAACATTCAAATCTTAAAAGGCAGCAGGCTCAGTGGATGCGTACGGCCGGCGACCTGGAGACTGAGAGAGAGAAGTGTCTTATGGCCGAAAAACTCAGAGAGGTATTGCAGGCATCTATTGAGAAATATGCGCAGGAGGTGAACCGGTTTAAGAGTCTGTATGAGCAGCCGAGGGAATTGGCAGGAAGACGGGAATCTATTGAGACACCATATTTTAAGAGACGGGAAATGGCGGTTTTGTCAATGATCGAAACAGAATGGCTGGACAAAATCTATGCGAATTGTGTGGAAGCGGGTATTCAGTTTAACCAAAGATTGTTATACTCTTTCCATACAGCATTAAAAACTGCAGGCTGGTCGCCAATCACGGTGCTGTCAGGTGTCAGCGGAACTGGTAAGTCCCTGCTTCCAGAGTATTAT
>VSOD01000517.1 GCA_009774655.1 Lachnospiraceae bacterium | reverse complement strand
AGACTTTCGATATGATGCATGAAAAGCTGCAGGCTACTGTTTTGATGGTGACGCATGACCCGGTGGTGGGCTCTTATGCGGAGCGGGTGCTTTTTCTGAAAGACGGGCAGATCTGGAGCGAGGTGAACCGGGGCGGCAGAACCCGGAAGGAGATGTATCAGGCGATTCTTTCCGCTACGGCGGCGCTGGGAGGTGAGACGGATGTTTTTTAAACTGGCAGTGCGGAATGTGAAAAGGCAGTTTACCAATTATCTGATCTACTTTATGACGGTGGCATTTACGGTGGCGCTGCTTTTTGCAGTGAACAATGTGCTCTACAGCGATGCGCTGTTACTGCTCCTGAATGGCGAAAGTGACCTGCGTACGATATTGACCTGGTTGGTGGCTCTGGTGGGACTGGTGGTGGCCTTTGTACTCAGCTATGCCACTTCTTTTATGCTGAAACTGCGCAGAAGGGAGTTTGGCACTTATCTGACGCTTGGAATGCAGCGGGGAGATATCCTGCGGATCTTTCTGTTTGAGACGCTGCTGATCTGCGGAGCTGCGTTGGGAGCGGGGCTGGTGCTGGGGCTTTTTCTGTATCAGGGGCTGTTGGCACTGGTGATGCGGATGACGGAGGCGGCCTATGCTTTTTCCGGGTATTCTCTGCAGGGACTGCGGATCACGGTGGCTGTGGTGGCGGGGATCTTCGTGACAGCGCTGCTGGTGTCGTCCGGGTATTTGCGTAAAGTTAGTATCCATGATCTGCTTCACGGAGAGAAAAAGGTGGAGAAGGCGGTGCGGCATCCGGTGTGCTGGGCCTGTGTTATGCTGGCGGCGGTAACGGTGGTGGTTGGATGCCTGGTGAGCATGAGCGGGCAGATCGAGGCGCTGATCCGGGAGAGCAGAGGGTCGGCCGGTTCGTTGATCACGGTCATGGGGATGTTTGCGCTGGCGCTTATGCTTTTTCATGTGGCGCTGACGAAGAGTGTGGTGTTTCTTCTGTTAAGGTGCAGGCAGTTCAGGATAAGGGGCAGCCGTACTTTTGTGCTGCGGCAGCTTTCCGGTTCTTTGAGCAGCAATGCCCTGATGCACGGGAGTCTGGCTTTCCTTCTGACTTTTGCGGTGATCTGGGTGAATCTGTCTTTTATCATAAAAGGCGGGCAGGCGGAAATGCTTTTGAGGAGCTATCCTTATGATGTGACTTACTGTGAGGACCGTTTCTTTGAGGGCAGGGAGCAGGAAAATGCCATCCCGCTGGCAGAATGTGAGCGGCGGATCGAAAAGTATCGTGCCATTCTAAAGAAGATTCCGTATCAGCTGTATACCACGGGCAGGCGGGAGCTGTATGAGCATACCTGCTGGTCAAAAGATGTGGGGTATGCAGGACTGGTGGATTTTTTTATGCCGGCGGGAGACTTCAATGCGCTGATCGAGCCGCTGGGGTATGAGAAGGTAACGCTGGTGGACGAGTATCTGATCGTCAGCATCGACGGCCGGGTGGGGATGACGGATTTCAGCAGCGTTACGTTTGCGGAAGCTGGGAAGACTTACCGGTTTCGGGGGTATACGGAGGAATATCCGACCTTTTGCAGGACTTACTTTTTTGCGGTGGTGCCGGATGAAGCGGTAGCTTCCATGGAAAAGGTGCTGTTTTCTGTGGCGTACGATCTGGAGGACGGGGCATACGACGGGATGGCGCTCAGGAAGGAATTGACCTATCCGGATGTGACCGGGTATGGAGACAGAAGGGAGACGAGGCAGCGCAGCGACTTTTTCCTGCGGGAGTATGGACGGCAGCTGGATAACCAGACGAGCGCCGTCATCGTGGCGGGAGCGCTGTTTGTGGCGGCGGTATTTTTGCTGATGGCGTTGGCGATCCTGGCGCTTAAGATGCTGTCTGATCTGACGGAGGACAGGCGGCGTTATGAAGTGTTGTTCAGGCTGGGGGCAGACGAACGGGAGCAGGGCAGGGCCTTGTTCGGGCAGACATTTTTCTTCTTTCTGCTGCCTTTTGGTTCGGCGATGATGATGAGCATACCGACCTGTATGATCGGGATGCGGATCGTGAATGCGCTGCATATAGACAGGATGGCGGGAAGCGTGCCGGTGATCACGTCTGTCACGGCGGCAGCGATGCTGGGGCTGTATCTGATGTACTATGGGGCAGCGTATCTGGTGGCCCGACGGGCGGTGATCCGGTGAGGCATGAAGGGACTTGACTGTATGGGATGGGATACCTGTCATCAAATGGGATTATGAGTCTGTCCAAAGGAAATTGAGCAGAGCAGGGGCCTCCGTCCGGAGTCCCCTGTGCCGGTATTATTTTTTTAACTGCAGGCCGTCTTTGAAGGCTTCCCCCACTCTTTCGGTAACCTTATAATAGCCATGTGTATAGGGGTCGAAAGCGATTGCGTTTACCAGAGACATATCAACCTTGTCACCAGCCATGACGCTTTCATCTGCTGTGACATTTACTACCCTGCCGATGACACCGCATCCGTATGTACCGTCCTGATATTCAATAAATTCACACTCAAGGCAGAGTGGAAATTCATTGATGATCGGAGCATCCACGGTTTCGGACTTACTTGCGGTGAGACCGCTGTTCTTAAATTTGTCTGAAACCCTGTTGCCTGATTCGACACCGAAATAGTCCGCTTCCACTACATGGGCGGCATCAGCGATACTAACCGTAAAAGCGCCTCTTTCCCTGATGTTCTTTACCGTTTTATGTGTTTTTGTCAGGTTGAGTGCTACATTGCCCCTTTCCTGCATGGTACCCCAGGCGGCATTCATAACATTAACGCTGCCATCTTCATTGTAGGTAGCTACCATTAAAACCGGCATCGGGAAGATGCCTTCTGTTATGTTGAGTTTCTTTCTCATTGTAATTACCTCGTTTCTTGTTTTTGATTGACAGGATCTGCGTCCATATATATAATTGTAACAGGTAGCGGAAAAGTTACAAGTACTATCTTAAAGGAAAGCGTAAAATGATAAAGAATTATATTGAAGAGGCAAATTTCGAGGATACAGGGTTCAGTTATACAC
>VSOD01000516.1 GCA_009774655.1 Lachnospiraceae bacterium | reverse complement strand
ACTATAAGTTGACAAAATGCATATAATTTATATAATTAGAAGAAGAGACTGATTTATATACAGAAAAATACGAAATCATTATGTAAATTTTCATTTTTTAAGGACTGAAGGAAGAAAGAGGCATATTATGGGGAACAGTGTAACAGGAATCTTATCATTTATATTTGGCCTTCTGGGCGTTTTTACAGCGCACTGGTATGTCGGGATTTTCTTCATCCTTGTAGCAGTTATTTTAGGAGTTATTGCATTGACAGATTATCTATCATACAAATGGAGTGCCATTTCCGGGCTTGTCCTGTCGGGGCTGGGTGTTATGCTGTTGGTCATTACGCTGATTTCTGACATCCGTACAAACCGTCTGATCGTGTATTACAATTCGGGGGATAAAGTGTATCTTTCCAATTATGATCAGATTATGGAGGCACTGAATGGATTAGAAGAGATGGTGTATGAGGAGGCATGGCAGGAGACATTTGGAAGCGAAGAGGATATATCTGAGCCTGAGCATGACGATATTGTGACAGAAGATGTGACAGAAGAGCCGGAGATCGCAGTACAGGAGGAGACTGAAACGATCGCGATTCAGCCGGACAGGGCGTGGTATATGAGAGGGAGTACAAGCGGCGGAGAAGATCAGATTAAGAAAACGCCAGAAGCAGCGAAACAGAAGAAGGCCATATATCAGGATGAAAATGTGATTATTACCTATGAGGGAATAACAGAAGAAAAGTGGATGTCAGGATATAATGTTGAACTGACCATAGAAAACCTTTCGACAAGGACACTGACAGTACAGTGCAGGTCGACTTCGATCAATGGATATATGGTGCATCCGATGTGCTCTATTGAGATTGCTCCGGGTAAGAAAAGCCGGGATAAAATGAGGATATGGGGTGATGACGCTGAAAATATTCCCATGGGGACAGTTGATAATATTGAAACAAAATTCCATATATTTGATTTTGATGATATGTTAGATTTCAGTTATGACACAGAACATATTGTGGTCTGTCAGTGATCTCCTATACGATGGGTGAGATTGTTCTTATTTTGGTGACAATATTCGCGCAGGAGCAGTACAAAAACAGAAAAGGAAATGACTCAAAGTGTTGCTCCGGGCCGGTGTTTTTAAGGGGGAAAGAATGAGATACACATTAGCGCAGTTGGATGAAATGAATGGACATGAATTTGAATATGCAGTAGCGGATCTGCTGTTTCATAACGGATGGCGGGATGTTGAAGTGACTCAGGGGAGCGGAGACTACGGTGTTGATGTGCTGGCCCGTAGAAAAAATATGCGTTACGGTATACAATGTAAAAGATATAAGGGCAGCATAGGGGTCAAAGCCGTACAGGAGGCGATATCCGGAACAGATTTTTATCATCGAGATATTGCGGCTGTCATAACAAACAGTACTTATACAAAACAGGCGGTTAAGCTGGCACAGACTTCCGGTGTAAGATTATTTGGACGTGATTTTCTGGAGGAATTGATTGAAAACTATGAAATAGAATATGATTCTCTTGATCCAGAAAATGCTGCCGCGATCATAAGAGCACGCAGGCCTGCGGAGCAATCCGGAAAAAGTAAAGAGAAGGAATTACAGAAACAGTCTCAAAAGAAATCCGCCGGACCTAAAAAGAATATATTCACAATACAGCAAAAAATGCAGAAAGCATCGTTCTGGAATGGTCGTACTGTCGCCATAGGGATTGGTATTTTCCTGCTTTATGTATTGTTTGGCATGTTGTATATGATAAGCCAGATGTTTTAATATGCCGGAACAGCAGGGGTGGAAGCTGATGATGTTGACACGCACCGCACACCATAAACCCGTCTTCCATAAGCCGACAAAGGCATGATTCCATCCTTCAACGGATCCATACAAAGATATTCTCCGTCCTGTGAACCGACGATCAGGACATAGTGGAAGCTGCCAAGGGTATGAATACGTACTCTGACGATCGGATACCGGCCGTCGGCAAGACAGGTGTCGATGATATCTGTGGAGATTTCTGAAAAGACGTCTACCTGATAATCACCCAGTTCGGACAGGCGTCCCCAGAGAAGGTTTCCTTCTGCATCGTATACCTGACCGGAGGTGAACTGCCGGTTTAAGGTGCCGGGTGTCTCTTCTGTGCTGCGATCCATGGAAAGGGCCGCGGCGATACAACTGACCAGACAGCCGGAGGAACGCATCGTATAGCTGGAACTGCCCAGCTTATCATCACCCCATTGTGCATCATCCTGTCTGTAGCAGATGATTTCTGCTGCAGGCGGGATATTTTTGTCCAAGGATACTTTTATCTGTACACCATTTCCAAGCCGCAGATACAGAAAGCCGGTTCCCGCCAGCAGCAGACAGCAAAAGAACAGTATGCCTGCCAGAACGGGCCGGTTTGTCCGGTGATTTCTGCTGTTAGGTTTTCTGTTTCGCTCGATCGTCATTTCTCTGTCTGCCCCCGGAGTTTGATTTATATCATCTATTCTAAACTGCAAAGGCATATTTGTATAGTGCGACGGGTTGAGATTTATTTGGCCAAGATATATTGTTGAATGTTTTTGGCGCAATATGTTATACTGGAAAAGTGTTTTGAGGAAAATTTTTGATTGAGGTCATAAAGAGGAAGCTACATATGCTTAATATTTATTATGGCAGGATGCCGGAAGCGATTTTTAATACTGCCGTATATTTCAAAAATGTATACGAAGACAGCTGGATCACAGATTTTTTTGCCAAAGAAATGATTCTGGATGTTGATAAATCTGTCGTGTTGGGTGAGGCGGTAATAGACAGTCCCGTTTTGGGGAAAATATCTCCCTTGGGTTTGTCAGGAGGTGTCAAGACATTGATCTTGATCAAAAATGAACCGCAGAATATTTTTAATGCGTCTACCTGTGGAGACAACTGTGCCAAATGGATCCTGAAAATAGCAGAGAAGCAGGATACTACGATCAACTTGCGTCATCTGATGGATTTTGGCGATGAAAAGTTTGATATCTGTATCTTAAACACAAATCAGATAGTACACAGTATGAAAG
>VSOD01000515.1 GCA_009774655.1 Lachnospiraceae bacterium | reverse complement strand
GCGTAATAGTTATAAGGGGAGAAGCATCTTCCGACGCTTCTCCCGGTTGCGTTTAAAGGGATCCGATTAAGGCAAAATTGCTGTTAAACATGCTGCCGTGTGCATAATCCATATCGACAAAAGCATTGCCATCGCTAGAAACAGCGCTATACTTATTGGTTCCAACGCCTGTTTCCTGTGCAACGATAGACAACCATCCAGGGAAAGTGTTTCCGGCGGTAGAACTTTCTGCCAGAATATAGCGATCCTTGTAGGCGGTTCCGACTTTAATTTTGTTGCTGGCAGTCGACTTTCTGCTGTAGATTGTTTCGTTTCTCCGCATTTTGAATGCATAACATGTTTTGCCGTTGTATGTTACTGTTTTGGCCGGCAAAGAGCATATATTTGTTGCAAAAATGCCCTCTGACTGTTTCCCGGCAACCCAGCCTGCACCCTGCGTGCCGTCGGATTTACGGAATGCAATGGACTGAACATAGTAACCGCTTGCGCTACTTCCGGACCATTCTCCGGTCCATGTAAAGACTTCATTGTTATAGAGTGTGCCGATGATTTCGTTGGGATTACATGCATTGCTTAAGTACACGTTATGTTTGTTGCCTGTTCTGTTTACTTTTACGATAGACATATTTTGGCCTCCTTTTTTTGTTTGATTTGCAAATCTATAGGGTAAAAAGAAGAAAGGGTTCTATTTGTAAACTGTTTGGATATAATTATTTCTTTGAAATGGAAGATATCATCATTTTTATTCAGAAAATGTGTTAAAATTAAGTATAAACTATAGCTGAAATTTTACTTTCAGGGGGCTGTTAATGGAATTCAAATTAAATCTTATGAAAGTTGTACTGTTGCTTTTAGGATGCACTTTGTTAATTTTCACAGGTTTTGCAGATGAGAAGGGGCGTTCTATAGAAGAAAGGCAGATGATAGAAGAAGATGAACTGCCAGATGCGGATACTGTGGAAAACGTAATAGAAAAATCTCCTAAATTCCCGAGGGATATGTATATTCCTGATTCAGATAAAGCGGAGTATCCAGAATTAACTCATTTTCAATATAGATATTATTTTAGAGAGGTAGATGAATATAGTGATACAGAGCTTCGCTTTTTCGAGAAGTGGAATGTCTTAGGAGAATTATGTATATCCTGTGAAAACAGAGATGTTTCTCTGTCTTGCTTTATTCAAGTTGTCGAAGACGAAAGTCATTACCAACCGTTTCGGGTAACAGCCTATAAGCAGTATAACAGCAATTTGTACGTTGGCGATATTTTTTCAAAGGATGACAACCATACAATCATTGGAAAATGCATTATCTCATATGCAAAGGATGAAATTATCCTGTCCGTCGGTTATTTTGATAATGATGCGAATGAGCAGGATAAAATCCTTGAAAGCGGCGTCTACTACTACTATTATAATGTGCTGCCATTTGAAAATGAGTCTATGGGAAAAATGGGTGATCAGGTAGAATTATCAGATTACAGCGGATATAGCGGCTTATGGTATCCTGTTTATCCATCAGGTATAGGTTTTGTTGCAAAATGGCGGTGGATGCAGGAGTATACCTATATGGAACTGGAAATTGAAGCTGACGGAAATCTTTCCGGTTGCATGAGCCAATATGAGGGGGATTTGGAATGTGCCTATGCAGAATTTGACGGTAACATTGAAAATGGTGAGTGTATAGTAATGTATGAAGATGATCGGTATGGACATGACGGAATCCTCACATTTACTTTTTTTGAAAATGGGATAGGCGTTTATGTGGACGAGAGAGGGAATCCCAATGGACGCGGGTTTCCTACGGGACAAAATTACTATACAAGATAAATGCTCCCGGCTCACCTAACGATGAGCCAGGGAAACATTTTACAATTATTTAGCGAAACGGAGTGTCATTCAGACCATAATCCGCATCAAGGTTTATGGGTTCTTCATTAACAGTGCCAGTACCTCTGGCAATGGCCTCATGCCGGGCACGAGACGAAGCGCTCCCATATTGAGCCATTAGGTTCAATATATCACGTTCGGTAGTGCTTTCAGTGATTTGAGACTGAATTTGGTTATAGGCTGTATCACCTAATGCCCAGTCTTTTACAGCAATATCGAAAGCCATTACATAGCCTCTGCACGTCTTAAGATTATAATTTTTACAGATCGGATCGATGGCACGACGCCAATAAGTTTCCAGATTTTTCTTTTGTATGGATTGACATAAGCTGTTTTGGCCTAATTCTTCAAAATATTCTTTCCATGGACTAATCAGACTGCTCTTACCAGAGGTGCTGATACTGTTGCCCCATGCTATCAAATCGCTTTTAGAACTAGAAAGCTTATTCTTTAATGTCTCATAATCCGTTCCGAATATCTGAGACATTACTTCAGGTGCGTGTTCAATCATTTCATTTAAAATGGGCTGCAAAGTTTCTTGACCAAAGTTATATTGAATGATCCCAAAAGATATGCCTTGGCCGTCAAAATTGCCGGTAACACATGAGTATGCTTCTTTGATATCGTTTTGGTAGTTCGTTTCAAATTTAGCTGTAATGTATACCGCCAGCTTAATAGCTTCAGCCAGTTTTTCATTTTCATATGGATCAAAAGGATCATATGGCTTCACTTCCTCTTCTCCATGATAAGAGCCAGAAACAGCAACTTTATCAATATCAGTATAATCAGGATCTGTTTTCAGACCAAATTCATCACCGGCATATTGATCAAATGCCCATGATTTGGGAAGCGGATAGCCCAGATTTCCGCTATAACCGGTAGACATATCACTTACAAAGCAGGAGAGTGCATATCCGGCATCACAAACTTGAATACATGTATTTCTAGGCCCATACAGCCCCATTATATATCTGCGTTGTTTGTATTGATCAAATGCGGTTTTCACATTCTTGTAGTAAGGAAGTAAAATTTCTTTTACTTGATAGTCATAGGCATCTACGTCAGACGCAAAAAAGATTACTGTTCCGTTCTTAAAGCGTAAACGGTAGATAATGAGTACCTATACAAAACTGGAGCAAACCTGTATGATAGAAACAGATTTGCTCCAGTCTTTA
>VSOD01000514.1 GCA_009774655.1 Lachnospiraceae bacterium | reverse complement strand
TTCCCTTACGGCGTGCGGGGGGGGGTCTGATGTGGAACTGAACACCGGAGAATTACAGGAAGTGGATGCGTCGGAATTGGAATTTCCGCTTGCTGAGAAAGCGACGCTGACCGGGATGATCAGCTATCCGGCGAACACAGAGTCCAACCCGAATAACCGTACGATCTTCAAACGTCTGCAGGAAGAGACGAATGTAGAGATCGAGTGGACGGCGATTCAGGGCGATCAGTGGGGTGATAAGATCACACTGGCCATGGCGAATCTGGATACATTGACGGATTTCATCTTTACGGCAGGATTTGGCGATAATGATCTGCTCAGATATGCGGATCAGGGCGTTATCATTCCGTTAGAGGAGTATATCGATACTTATATGCCGAATCTGAAAGCGGTATTTGACAAATTTCCTGAATATCGGAAAATGAGTACCGATTCGGAGGGCCATATTTGGGCGCTTCCCTGGATCGAGCAGCTTGGCTCCGAGAAGACAGCGATTCAGACGGTCGGCGATATGAGTTTTATCAATAAGAAATGGCTGGATTTTCTTGGTCTGGAGGTGCCGACTACGGTAGATGAGTTTGAGCAGACGCTGATCGCATTCCGGGATCATGCCTCCGAGCTGCAGGCAGAGTTTAACATTGACGGAAGCATTATTCCGATGGCATGTATCGTAAATGACGGCAACCAGGATCCGGCTTTGCTGATCAACGGGTTTGGAGAAGGTTACGGAGACTGTGATCAGGGAAGACATATTGCGGTTACGGATGAGAAGCAGGTGATCTGTACCGCGACGCAGCAGGGATTTAAGGACGGTATCGCATGGCTGCATTCTCTGTATGAAGAGGGACTGATCGATGCGGAAGCGTTTACGCAGGAATGGTCGACCTATGTGTCAAAGGGCAAATCAGGACGTTACGGTGTATGCTTTAGCTGGGATGTGGCAAATATTGTTGATGATTTTGCGGGATGGGTTCCGCTTCCGGCATTGACGGCGGACACCAGAAACATTACGCCGGAGAATGGCTCCTTTACAAGCGGATATGACCGCGGTCGTTGTGTGGTAACGGCAGTGGCACAGAATCCGGCTCTTGTATGCGCCTGGTTGGATAAGATGTACGATCCGTTCCAGTCTCCGCAGAATAACTGGGGTACTTACGGGGAAGACGACGATTTTGATATCTTTGAACTGGGAGAGAACGCTCAGGGTGAGAAGATGTTAAAGCATGCGCCTTTGGGAGACGCTTCACCGGTAGAAGTAAGAGAGGCGGAGAGTGTAAACGGGCCGCTGGCGATTCTGGATGAGTACTATGATGTCTATGTTACGTGCCCTGATGATGCGCAGTATCGTCTGGACTGGATCGAGGAATACTATACACCAGATATGAATACAAAGTATGTTTACCCCAATGTATTTATGACCCAGGAGGATACGGAAGATCTGGCTAATCTCCAGACCGATATTACAAAGACGATCAACGCTACAAGATCAGACTGGATCATGAACGGGTTTACGGATGCTGACTGGGACGAGTATTTAAAGAATCTTGATGCATATGGCCTGAATGATATGCTTGAGATATTCCAGAAATATCTGGATGCTTATTACGCAGAATAGAAAACAGGAGATTGTCAAAGAGCAGTCTGAAGTAAGGAGCCAGACGAAGAGTCGGCTCCTTCTTTCTTATGATAAATCGTTTTTATCTGTAACGGTTCGGCTCGGGACTTTGCTTTGGCAAAATCCGCGGGAACATGCAAGTATAAGGAAAGGGTAGGGTAGTGATAATGACAAGTCAGACATTGAGAGAAGCCCGTAAATATGAGGAGGCTTCGGCTAAGATGATAGCAAAGGAGGAAAGGCCGGATTTTCATCTGTCCGTGCGCACGGGCTGGCTGAACGATCCCAATGGGTTTTCGTATTATGGCGGAAAATATCATATGTTCTACCAGTATAATCCGTATAATGCCCAATGGGGACCGATGCACTGGGGACATGCGGTGAGCGACGATCTTCTGCACTGGGAATATCTTCCGGCGGCGCTGGCTCCGGATGAAGCTTATGACAGGGACGGCTGCTTCTCCGGCAGTGCAGTCACAATGGATGACGGCAGTCAGTTGCTGATGTATACCGGCGTGTTGAGAGAACGGCAAAGAGACGGCGGTTTTCGCGAAGTACAGACGCAGTGTCTGGCGGTCGGTGACGGAACGGACTACGAGAAGTATGAGAAGAATCCGGTTCTTGACGAGAAGGATCTGCCGGAAGGGTGCAGCAGGAATGACTTCCGGGATCCGAAGATGTGGAGAAAAAGCGATGGAACTTACTGCTGTGCGATTGGCAGCAGACCGGCGGACGGCAGCGGGCAGATCCTTCTGTATACCAGCGAGGACGGTTTTACATGGAAGTATAAGAAGGTGCTGGCGGCAAACAATAACCGGTTCGGTAAGATGTGGGAGTGTCCCGACTTCTTTCGGCTGGATGGCAAGGGCGTCCTGCTTGTAAGCCCGCAGGATATGCTTCCGTCGGGATTTGAATACCATAACGGCAACGGGACACTGTGTCTGATCGGTGCGTATGACGAAGAGACGGATACTTTTACAGAACAGTATGACCAGTCGGTCGATTACGGTATCGATTTCTATGCGCCGCAGACGGTATTGACGCCCGACGGACGAAGAGTCATGATCGGATGGATGCAGAACTGGGACACCTGCAGCATCCGATCGCAGGATGTGCGCTGGTTCGGACAGATGAGCCTGCCCCGGGAACTGTCCGTGAGGAACGGAAGACTGTATCAGAATCCCATAAGAGAACTGGAACAGATGCGTTGTAACAAAGTGGTTTATCAGAATATCTCCGTGGCGGGAAGCGTCAGCCTGGAAGGAATCAAAGGCCGGAGAATTGACATGGAGCTGATCATCAGTCCGGAGGAGGGGCAGGATCTTTATCACAAGTTTGCGGTACGTTTTGCGCAGGATGACCAGTTCCGGACTTCTGTCAGCTTTCGCCCGAAAGACTCCGTTCTGAAGATCGACAGGAAATTTTCCGGATCAAGACGGGCGATCATACAC
>VSOD01000513.1 GCA_009774655.1 Lachnospiraceae bacterium | reverse complement strand
GGATAAACTTATAAAGTTACAAAAATATTACGGGACAGGATTCCAAATTTCTGTTCCGTTTTTTGATGATTCCTGATATATTTATTTTGAGAATGATTACAGAAACAGGGGAGAGACTTATGTCAAAAAAATCAACCAGACTGGAAGCGTTGCATAGTACCTTTGAGGAAAATGGAATATCACCGGAGAACATTATGGTGAATGATACCCTGATAAGGGAAATCAAGCAGTATGCGGACACGGTGCCGGATTACCTCCATCCCTCTTATACAAAACATCTGCTTGGGGATATCATCATGATTGTCTTTTTTGCAATACTTGGAAATGCGAATGAGTGGGGGAGATTGAGAGCTTTGCCAAAGAAAGGAAACATGGCTCAGAAAATACTTGGAGCTTCCCTACGGAATACCTACAGATGACACATACCGGATTGTTGTCGGGAATATCAGCACTGACCATTTTTTCCATGTCACCACCAGCCTCCTGATGCGGACAGTTGACGGAATCATAGGGGCTGTGGGAAAAGCGGATGAAATCCATGAAAAAAGTGTGGTATCCGTGGACGGCAAAGTGAGCTGTGGTTCAGGAAGAAAATAGATGTCTGGCGGTGGGGCAAGGGCATTGCAGACATTAAATGTGTATTCCAATGACTACCGGATATGTTTGGCACAGAAATTCATAGGGGAAAAAACGAATGAGGTACCGGCGGCACAGGAAGCCCTGCGCATCATGGATATAAAAGGAACCATCATAACAGCGGATGCAATGAACTGCCAGAAGGATACGGCAGCCGTAATCATGGATGGAAAAGAGGACTATGCCCTTGCCCTGAAGGGAACCAGCCCCTGTTTTATAACGAAGTCAGGGGATACTTTGATGACAGATGCCGGGAAACACTGCGAAAAAAGGAAGGATGTTATAAAAAGACGGCAGAAGCAGAACATGGTGCAGCCGTCGCGCGGGAATATTACATCACGGAGGATACGGGATGGTACAGCGAAAAGAATGAATAGAGGGGACTGAAAAGTTTCGGGATGGTGCGGAAGAAAATAAATACATACCTGCTTGGGGCAACCAGTTTCATTTATGGTGTTGCGAAATTCTGTGGCATGGGAGTTTTATAGGAAAGTTTGATTTTCTCATAAACAAAAATCAAAATAACTTGGGGAAAGGGCTTTTGGGCAGAAGAAAGCGGGTGGATCGAGTAGGAGGCTACCCATTAGTTGAGTAGCCGACCTCCCACACCACTGTACGTACCGTTCGGGGCTTTGTCAGCCAAACTGTGTAAGTAAATTATCTGAATATTCTCATTGACTGCTTGATTATTATAATTCGAATTACCAAAATCCTGTCAAAGCAAGGCTTTTCGCCTTTACAGGATTTTGGCAATTTCATAAAATCAGAATTGCAGTCTGGACAATCTATACAGATTATATGGCACTCTCCCGTTCGGTATACAGCGGTTCCATAGTTTTCACGCAACTTTCAGATAATAGTCAAGCATGGATATATAACCCAGCTTGGCCATTATTTTATTGGTTAGGGCTACGCTTAACATCTGCGCTGTCCTCCAGTAACCCTTCCGGCTGTTGGCTATCTGATGCACCTGCCATTCTTCCAGCTTTAATGCCCTTAAGTTTCGGTACCTCGTTTTCACCTTTTTCCATTGTTTCCAATAGATTGCCCGTATCCTGCGCCGGAGCCATTCGTCTGTTTCCGTCATCAGTCCTTTCATGTCCGCAAGTTTGTAGTAATTTATCCACCCTCTGACATACTCCGCAAGTTTCTGTCCCCAGTAATCATTGCCCTATCCTTTGTTCTTCTGGGTAATTTCCCTTATCCGGTCTTTCATTTTTCTGGCCGTTTTGGGATGTACCCGGAATCGTCATTTCCCTGTGTTTCTGTAAAATGCGTATCCCAGATACTTTATTTTACTGACATGGGTTACTGTGGTCTTGGCCCGGTTTACTTTTAGGAATAACTCTCTTTCTATAAATGGGATGATGTTCGCAAGCGTCCTTTCTGCACTCTTCCTGCTCTTGCAGAATATCAGCGCATCGTCCGCATACCTCACGAACCGGTGCCCTCTGCGTTCCAGTTCTTTATCCGGTTCATTCAGCATCACGTTTCCGCACAATGGACTTAACGGTCCGCCCTGCGGTACTCCTTCCTCCGTTTTCTCGAAGAATCCGTTCTACAGTACTCCTGCGTTCAGGTATTTGTGTATCAGTGATATCACACGCCCATCCTTGATTGTCCGTGACAGCACCTCTATTAATTTGCTGTGTTTACTGTGTCGAAGAACTTCTCCAAATCCATGCCCACCACATATACATACCCTTCGTCTACATTCTTCTTGCAGGCTTTCAATACCCATAACTGTTCTCTGAAAACTGCGGTTCAAACAGTGTTGTTAATTCCTGGGTGACCGCCTGCTGGATCAGGCGGTCTACCACTGTTGGTATCCCTAATTTCCTGGCCTTGCCTTTCTCTTCCTTGGGTATCTCTATCCTGCGGACTGGGTTGGGCTTGTATTTCCCTTCCCATATCTTCCGGATTATTTCGCTCTGGTGTTCTTTCAGGTAGGGCAGAAGCCCATCCATCTGCATCCCATCAATTCCACCTTTACCTTTATTTGGTTTCACTTTCTTATATGCCTTGTTTAAGTTGTCTTTCCATAAAATCAATTCCAGTAGATTGTCCGTCCAAAAGTCCGTGATGGTGTCGTTGTTTTCAGTAATCTGCTGATAGACACTTCCGCATACTCTTTCTGTTCCACAGATACCATTTGCAGATAGTCTTCCATATGAAGTTGTCTGTCCTAAAACCCATCTTTGGTTACATTCATTTACTCACATCTCCTAAAGTTCAGTCCTTCCCATGCCGTTTGCAACCGCCATGGTACTATGACCTCTGCTGACTTCTCGTGATAAATCTTGTTTCAACCACTTCCGCAAATGTTTTATTGCATTGGGCGCGTCCACGGGACCTCCCCGGGTACTCACACGCTTTTTCCCTCTTATACTCGCTCCATAACTACTAAATACAGTTCCGTGCAGTTATCGGA
>VSOD01000512.1 GCA_009774655.1 Lachnospiraceae bacterium | reverse complement strand
TTCAAAACCCAGCGCCTGCAGCATTCCCACACCCCCGTCATTGGTGACGCTGCCGCCGATACCGATGATAAATTTCCGGCATCCCTCTTTGACGGCATCCCGGATCGTCTCCCCCACTCCGTAAGTCGTGGTATACAGGGGATTCCGTTTCTCCGGTACGACCATGGTGATGCCCGCCGCATCCGCCATCTCCATGACTGCCGTGACGCCGTCCTCCAGAACGCCATACCGCCCTGTCACGCTCTCTCCCAGCGGTCCCGTAACGGACAGATACCGGATGGTGCCGCCCATGCCGCTGATCAGCGTTTCCACCGTTCCCTCGCCGCCGTCCGCCAGCGGGCAAACCTCTGTCACCGCGTCCGGAAAGACTCTTTTGATCCCGGCCGCCGCAGCCTGTCCCGCCTCCTGCGAAGACAGGCTGCCCTTAAAAGAATCTATGGCTATGACTGCTTTCATATCAAATCCTCCAGCTGATATTGTCCTGTCATTTCTTTTATTCTGTTACCGATTGAAGTCCAGGCATAAGCGGATCTGCGTATAGGGCCTTACCTTCGTATCCGCCACCTCCACATGTGCGGGGTGTACACTGTAACCTTTCAGCGCTTCCTCGTCCGTAAAAGTGGAATCCAGCATCAAATCCGCGTTGGAGGACTCCAGTCCTTCAATCTGCACTTTGATCTCCACAAGGCCGGGGATCTTTCCCTGCAGTCCCTCCAGTCCTGTTTTGATCTCTTCTTTGATCTTCTGCTTTTCTTCTGTTGTGAGTTCGTCTTTCAACTTCCATAAAATGAGATGTTTTACCATGATCTGTTTCCTTTCTGCTAGTAGCAAACACCAGGGCCCCATGCGTCGGCACAGGATACAGGTATTTGGCGTCACATGTTTACCGCATTGACCGTCCTGCCTGCCAGAAATTCCGCCAGATTAGATACCGCAATATCCATCAGGCGCTGCCTGCTTTCCTTCGGCGCCCACGCAATGTGCGGGGTCAGGATGCTGTTACTGCATCCAAGCAGCGGGTTGTCCGCTTCAACAGGCTCTGTGGACACAACGTCACAGCACGCAGCATATACCTTGCCGTTGTTTAGCGCCACGGCCAGATCTTCTTCCACGATCAGCGGCCCACGGCTTGTATTAAGTATTATAACACCATCTTTCATCTTGTGGATACTTTCTTTGTTAATAATTCCCCGGGTACTGTCAAACAGCGGGCAATGCAGGGATATCACATCTGATGCGGCAAAAAGCTCATCCAATTCCACATAATCTGCAATCTTTCGCCCCTCCTGTGTGGGAAATCCGTCATAAGCAAGCACCCGCATACCAAACGCTTTTGCCAATATGCCCACCGCCTGTCCGATCCGGCCAAATCCGATGATGCCCATTGTCTTACCGGCCAGTTCGATCAGCGGATATTTCCAGAAACACCAGTCTGCACTCTTTGTCCATTCTCCTGCCTTCACCGCATCCGAATGAGCGCCCACGTGCTGGCACGCCTCCAGCAGCAGAGCCAAAGTCATCTGCGCCACCGCAGCCGTCCCGT
The DNA here is from genome assembly GCA_009774655.1 of Lachnospiraceae bacterium. GTDB lineage: Bacteria > Bacillota > Clostridia > Lachnospirales > Lachnospiraceae > UBA3282. The sequence goes on along the minus strand of VSOD01000512.1, from coordinate 1,528 downwards.
AGGTCGGAATATTGCAGACCGGAATACCTCTCTTAGCTGCTGCCTCCACATCGACCACATTGTAACCCGTAGCCAGCATTCCCACATATTGAATCTGCGGACAGGCTTCAAACACCTCTTTTGTCAGTGGCGTTTTATTGGTAATGACAGCTTCTGCATCCCCGATTCTTTCAACAACTTTTTCTGCCGGGGTACGGTCATATACCGTCACCTCTCCCAGCTTTTCGAATCCTTCCCAGCTTAAATCCCCGGGATTTTCCGTATATCCGTCTAAGATCACTATCTTCATATTTGTTATGATTCCTTTCTTTGCTCTTCCGTCACATCACAGCCATAACGCTGATTCACTATCCCCTCATCAGTTCTCTTGCCTTCTCACAGATATTCTCCACCGTGATCCCGTTCAGCTTTAACAGTTCTTCATAAGGCGCCGACTCCCCGAATCTGTCCTGCACGCCAATCCTGACCACTCTGCCCTTTCCTGTCTCCGCCGCCACCTCGCACACCGCAGAACCGAGACCGTTAATGATATTGTGGTCTTCCACGGTGATGATCCGTCCGCTGCCGTGAATCGCCTGCAGTACAGCTGCCTGATCTAACGGCTTGATCGTATGCATGTCATAAACAGCTGCTGCGATTCCTTCCTCTTCAAGCACTTCGGCCGCCTTCAGTGCTATGGATAAAGTATCGCCGTTGGCAAATACCGTCAGATCTTTGCCTTCCCGCAGCCGTTTCGCCCTGCCGATCTCAAATGTTTCCTCTTCGTCATAAATGCACGGAACCGCATCTCTCGTGAAACGCAGGTACACCGGCCCGTTATATGCATAAGACTCGGCAATCAGCTTTCTTGCCGAAGCGTAATCAGCCGGCATAATGACTGTCATCCCCGGAATCGTGCGCAGGACGCCCATATCCTCAATACATTGATGCGATGCCCCGTCGTTGGCCGGCGTCAGACCGCCGTGAGAGCAGAGTATCTTTACATTCAGTTTCGTGTAGCATACTTCCTGCCGGATCTGCTCGCAGGCACGCATACTGCCGAAAATGGCATAGGTCACCACAAAGGGCACTTTACCGGTCGTCGCCAGCCCCGCCGCAATTCCCACCGCATTTTGCTCGCTGATCCCAACATTCAGATGCTGTTCCGGCAGCTGCCCGGCAAACGCCAGCGTCTTACAGGATTTCGCCACGTCGCAGTCTATCACAAAAATATCCTGATGTTTTTTGCCAAGTTCTAAAATTTCATCTCCCAATGCTTCTCTCGTTGCCCTCGCCGTCATCTTAATCCCTCCTCCACCTCTCTCATCGCCTGTGCATACTCTGCTTCATCCGGCGCTATGCCGTGCCACTTCGCCACGTTTTCCATAAAGGATACTCCCCTGCCCTTCACCGTATTACAGACAATGCACTTCGGCTTCCCGTTCCGGCTCGCTTTCATGGCTTCTAAGGTGGTTACGATCTCTTCCATTTTGTGACCGTTGATCCTTGTTGTCTCAAAGCCGAATGCCGCGAATTTCCCTGCCAGATC
>VSOD01000511.1 GCA_009774655.1 Lachnospiraceae bacterium | reverse complement strand
GCTTCCCACAGTTCTGATCAGCAGTCCGCCGTCCTCCTGCAGAATGAATCTGTATGTTCTGGCGCCGCAGGTCTCAACCCAGCACATGGTCATCTCAAATTCCGCTTCCCCTGCGAATCTGCCGCTGACAAGCGCACGGGATATCACCCCGTTCGAGAGGCTGTTTTCCCGTCTGCTGCCGTCCATTGCAATGGCCAGCTGCTTCTTTTGTCCCTTTTCCACATAATGCAGGACGGCGCCGCCTTTCTCAAACTGGAAGCGGATGCTTTCTGCGGTCGGCAGAGCCGGCATCCCCGCCATATGCAGGAGCATTCCATTCTCATAAAAGCAAAGTTCCCCTTCCGTCACGCGATACGCCCTGCCGGATATTTTCTCCTTCATCGGACTCTCCGGCTGGAAGCCAGGATTGGCAAGCGACAATGAGGCCATCCGTCTTGCAAGCCGTCCGGACGCCTCCGGATCCTCCGGCAGACTGTCCTCTTTGATCTTCTCAAAAAATGCCCAGATAACATCCAGCGAACGCTGCGCCCAGTGTGCGCCGCTGGCATTCTCGGTGATCGCAAGGATCAGATCCCTGCCGGGGTCCACGATCGTAAACTGTCCCATGGCGCCGTCCGCGCGGTATACACCCTCAGGTCTGCACATCCAGATCTGATATCCATAGCCCACAAAATTATCGTATGCCTCCGGATTCACTTCGCTCTCTGTGGCAGATTCGTTCTGCAGGGAAACAGCCAGCTTCACATACTCCTCACTCAGGATCCGCTCGCCGTCCCAGACGCCGCCGTCCGCATAGAGCTTCATCAACCGCAGATTATCCTCCGTGGTGGCGAACAGTCCGCCGCCGCCCACTTCCATGCCGTCCGGCATATGGGCCCAGCACAGCCGTTCCGCATCTATACCGATCTTGTCAAACAGTCTCGGCTTCAAATAATCATGCAGTCCCAGTCCCGTTTTTTTGCGCACGATGGCTCCCAGCAGCGTGGAGCCGACGCTGTTGTACATGTAAGTCGTACCCGGCTCATCCTCCACGGGAACCGCCAGAAAGTCCCGGATCCAGTGAACGGACGGCTCCGGCATCTTTTTCATGCCGCAGCCCATGCACAGTACGTCCTTCACGCGCAGCTTCTGCAGGTTCTCCGAAGGCGTTTTTGGCGCCTCTTCCGGGAAAATATCAATGATCCTTTCTTCCAGCGAAAGAATGCCTTCCGTGTATGCGATTCCCACTGCCGTGGCGGCATAGGTCTTTGTATGTGACTGCTGGCCATGCGGAATCCCGGGCGCGTAGGGAGCCCACCACCCCTGCGCACATAATTTTCCGTGCCGCATGATCATCAGCCCGTGAGGCTCGGTAAAGCCGCTCTCCAGCTCATCCAGTAATTCCATCACCGCACCGGACGGAATCCCCACCGATTCCGGCGTCACTTTTTCAAATTCTTTTCTCATCTTTACCTCCATTCCGAAATGTTTTACGTAATTCAAAAAGAACATTGGAGCTATCGCCATCAATACCCCCAATGTCTTCTTTTTTCTGTTGCAAAGTTTTGCTTTTCCTGTTTACTTTACTTCATGCATCTGCATCCACTCATCGCACAGCGTTACCCAGTGCGTAATATGCGGAACATCCATTCCGAGGTCGTTCTCTCCGTCCGCCAGACCCAACCCGTGGACGCCGCCCTCAAGAATATGCAGCTCATAAGGAATCTTTGCATCACTTAATTCCTTCGCCAGATTCATACCAAACCTGCCGTCATCACTGAGCGTCTGCCAGATAAAAAAGGGCGGTGTATCATACCTGATATTCTTTTCCGCCGCCAGGTAGAGACGTTCCTGCATATCCAGACCGCACAGGTCATTTTCAAAATCTTCCGGCATGCCAAAAGGCCTTGGAAAGGAGACTGCCGTGATCGCTCCATAGCCGACCACGACCGCATCCGGCCTGCATGACTGCCGTTCCACAGGATCCTCATTTCCCGGATCCCCGTGATCGAAATGCGTCGCGCAGTTGGCGCTCAGCATACCGCCGGCCGAGAATCCCATCACGGTTACCCTGTCGCTGATGCCAAGCTCTTCCTTTCTGGCCCGCAGAATGCGGATCGCCCTCTGCATATCGGCGATACTGTCCCTTCTTGTATACGGTTTCAGGCGATAGGACAGGATCGCCGTATTGTATCCCAGCTTATGAAAATACAGGGCAATGTTCGGCCCTTCACAGCCGGTTCTTATGGAAAATCCGCCGCCATGCGCCACCACGATGGTGCCCCGGACTTCTCCCGGAACTTCCGCCGGCAGAAAGACCATATAAGGCTCTCTCTGCAGCACGTCCCTGTCGTCAAATCCGGGCGTCTTCTCCCAAAGCGGAATCTTGTGAAACCGCTCCATTTTCTCTTCCCAGTTCGTCTTGAACTGTTCTGTATTGACAGTGCCGTCCGGATAACGGTGCCGCGCGATGGGAATGATAAAAGCATGTTCCGCGACCAGTTTCTCCAGTATTGCTATATTGTCATGATATGCCGTCATAATCTGTCTTCCTTTCCCGCCATGATGCTATCCCCCTGCCGTTACCCGGATCCGCCTTCCGCATCTTTCCTGTACAAGGCCGCTCCTTTATAGATAGGAAAAGGGCTCTCCTGCATCCAGAAATACCGCCGGGAGTCCGCCCGTAATGCGCTCCACCCATCCGGCAAGGTACTTCATGCCCCACTCTTCGCTTCTCTCATGGCCCAGGACCAGCATACCTTTGTTCATCCCCAGCATCGCCGCATCCCGCACATACGCGGAGAGAGTCCATTCCGTAATGTCCCCGCAGATGACTACATCCACATTCTCCTGCAGCATCTGGATCATAGGCGCCTCTTCCCTGCCAAGGCCGAGACTGCCGCCGCCCACCAGCACGGACACCTTCTTTGCTTTCATATCCGGATCGCCCACGATCTGCACCACGTCCATCTGTGCATGTTCTTTGAAAAATGCTGCCAGCTCCCGCAGCGTCGTCTCCGGGATCTCATAGAGGCCGCCGAAATGCGCCCAGAACTGTTCCGCTCCGGCATCCGCCTCGTTGTACTTCTTCACATCCTCCAC
>VSOD01000510.1 GCA_009774655.1 Lachnospiraceae bacterium | reverse complement strand
TTCCATGATCTACGCGAAAATTTTAAGCGAAATTTATCATACACAGCTGAATCCGACGATCAGCTATCTGCATGAACCGGGTGTGCGAAGATTTTCTCTTTGTCTCGATGTGTCCGAAGTGTTTAAGCCGCTTATTGGCGACAGATTGATCTTCTCGCTTTTAAACAGGAAGCAGATCACGGAGGACAGTTTTACAAAAGAACTGAATTTCCTGCATTTAAAAAAAGAGGCCTCTGCGTTGATTTCCAGGGAGCTGGAGGAGCGTCTGAAAAAGACGATCATGCATAAGGAGCTGGGCCGTCAGGTCAGCTATCAGTATCTGATACGTCTGGAAGCGTACAAGCTGATCAAGCATCTGATCGGTGAGAAGGAATATGAAGGGTTCAAGATATGGTGGTAGGACATGTATGTAGTGCTGGTATATGACATTGCGCAGGATAAAAACGGACAGAAGCGGTGGGCGCATGTCTATAAGATCTGTAAAAAATATCTGTCCCACATTCAAAATTCCGTATTTGAAGGAGAGATATCCAAAGTGCAGATCACAAAAATGCAGCAGGAGCTAAAGCCGTATATTGATAAGGAACTGGATTCCGTGATCATTTTTAAGAGTCGTCAGGAGCGATGGCTGGACAAAGAATTCTGGGGAAAAGAAGATGACGCGACGGATTTTTTCCTGTGAAGAGGTATTTGACCAGGGTTGTGACAGAATTCTTAGTAAGAAACGGGTGACAGATGTGCGGCCGCATGATACAATAGGTCGGACTGTTTGACAGGGGAGTCCGGATTGTGCGGATGATCAGTCAGTTCCGGGATTTGTGTCTGTGCGCTGCCTGCCGCAAATCCGTTATGAGCAGTCCGGCGGGGTTGAGATAAAAGCAGCGCAGAAATGGGGTATTAAGTATGAAATATGATGTTATTATTATCGGTGCAGGGCCGGGCGGAATCTTTACTGCCTATGAACTGGTGCAGCAGGAGAAACAGTTAAAGATCGCGGTATTCGAATCCGGGCACGCGCTTAACATGCGCCGCTGTCCGATTGACGGGGATAAGGTAAAAAGCTGTGTGCACTGTAGCACCTGTTCGATCATGAGCGGATTTGGCGGCGCGGGCGCTTTTTCCGACGGCAAATATAATATTACCAACGACTTTGGCGGTACGCTGTATGAATATGTGGGCAGGAAGCAGGCCATCGACCTGATGAAATATGTGGATGAGATCAACATGAAGTACGGCGGGGAGGGCACGAAGCTGTACAGCACTACGGGAACGCACTTCAAGAAACTGTGTCTGCAGAATAAGCTGAGTCTGCTGGACGCTTCCGTGCGGCATCTGGGAACGGATATCAATTATATCGTGTTGGAAAATTTATATGCCGATCTCAAAAACAAAGTGGACTTTTATTTTGACACGCCGGTCAAAACGGTGGAGAATCAGGGCGGAAGCTATCTCGTGGTCTGTGAGGAAAAGACGTTTGAGTGCGACCGGTGCGTCGTATCTGTCGGCCGCAGCGGCAGCAAGTGGATGGAGCAGGTGTGCAGGGAACTGGAGATTCAGACGAAATCCAACCGGGTGGATATCGGCGTCAGGGTGGAACTGCCGGCGGTGATCTTTTCCCATCTGACAGATGAGTTGTACGAGAGCAAGATCGTTTACCGCACGGAAAAGTTTGAGGACAGGGTGCGGACGTTCTGCATGAATCCGCACGGCATTGTGGTCAATGAAAATACCAACGGGATTGTGACGGTGAATGGGCACAGCTATGAAGGGGTGGATAAGCAGACGGAGAATACAAATTTTGCTCTGCTGGTGGCGAAGCATTTTTCCGAGCCGTTCAAGGACAGTAACGGTTACGGCGAGAGCATCGCCAGACTTTCCAATATGCTGGGCGGCGGCGTGATCGTGCAGCGTTTCGGCGATCTGGTGCGGGGCCGGCGCAGCAATGAGAAGCGGATCGAGGAAGGACTGGTGCAGCCTACGCTGGCGGCCACGCCGGGGGATTTGAGTCTGGTGCTGCCGAAGCGCATTCTGGACGGTATTATCGAGATGATCTATGCCCTTGACAAGATCGCGCCGGGGACGGCCAATGACGATACGCTGTTGTATGGAGTGGAAGTGAAATTCTACAATATGGAAGTGGCGATCGACGAACATCTGGAGACGAGACATAAAGGGCTGTATATCATCGGCGACGGAAGCGGCGTGACCCATTCGCTGTCCCATGCCTCCGCCAGCGGTGTGTATGTGGCACGAAATATCGCTGAAGTGGTGTAAGGTGAGGGCGCATGCCTGGTACCGGAATGCCTGCCTGTTTGCTCATGTGAGATAAAGAAGTAAAAGAAGTGTAAAAAATTTTGCCGTTCCCTGTCCGGCTGACTGCCGGACGGGTCGGCTTTAGTCGGGCAACTCTACCTTGCCGTGGCTTCCATCATCTTAGAAAGCTCGCCCTGCAAGGCGGCTTTCTCTTTCAGTTCCTTTTGCTCGGCTTCGTAGTCTGCCGAAAGCTCTGTGAAACGCTCGTCCGATATGCGCCCCACCACGCTGTCCTCATACAGCCGCTTGAAGATAGCGGAGAGGTCCGCAATCCGTTTTTCTGCCGCTTCCAGCTCTTTCTTCCTTGCGGCGTTCCGGCGTTTGCACCCGTCCTCGGTCTGTTCGGTCAACAGCTTCATAAACCGGGCTTCGTGCTTTGCGGCGTAGCTGGTGACTTTCCGTAGGTTCTCGGTCACTCCGGCGGTCAACAGGTCGGTGCGGATAAAGTGCGCCGTACAGTCACGGGTGCGCTTCTTGTAGCTGCCGCATATGTAGCAGTCCTGCCGCTGTTTTTGTAAGGAGAGCAATTATCCACGTAGAGTTTCTGCGGGATGCCGTAAGTGGCAACCGCATCTTTTAAGACCTTCTGGAAGTTAAAGCTGTTATCCTGATAGAAGAACCTGCCGCCGGTGATGAGGCGGGATCTGTCATCGAGGACCATGATACAGTAAGTCCTGCGCAGACGGCCGTTCTCATTAAGGTAGGCAAAAATCTGTATTCGCAACTGTGGGTTGCCAAAAAGAACTTTAATGTTGGTGGTAAACAGTAGTGTTATTTT
>VSOD01000051.1 GCA_009774655.1 Lachnospiraceae bacterium | reverse complement strand
CGGGACGAAAAATCACGCAAAAACCGCATAACTATAGAAAAAATCAGCTGGTATTTTCCAAAAGGTTGTGCTATAATGCTTAAATGACTGTGACTAGGGGCAAAAGAGGGCTTCCGCATGTCGCAGAGGCATTTGAAGGAGGAACCCATACAATGAGCTTACAGGTAGAAAAATTAGAAAAGAACATGGCGAAGCTTACGATTGAAGTAAGTGCAGAGGATCTGGAGAAGGCGATTGAGAAAGTTTACCAGAAGCAGAAGAAGCAGATCAGTATTCCGGGCTTTAGAAAAGGCAAAGTACCGCGCATGATGGTGGAGAAGATGTACGGTAAGGAAGTGTTTTACGAGGATGCGGCCAACGATCTGATCCCGGACGCCTATGATAAGGCAGTGGACGAGTGCGAGGAGGACATCGTATCTTCTCCGAAGATTGAAGTGACACAGATTGAAGGGGGCAAGCCTTTTATCTTTACGGCGACAGTTGCATTGAAGCCGGAGGTTAAGCTGGGCGAATACAAGGGCGTTAAGATTGAGAAGATCGACAGGGAAGTCACGGAAGAAGACGTGATGGCGGAGATCAACCGGGAGCGCGACAGCAATGCGAGAAATATCACGGTCGAGGACAGACCGGTGAAGGACGGCGATATGACGGTGCTCGATTTCGAAGGTTTCGTGGACGGCGTGGCTTTTGAAGGCGGCAAGGGTGAGGATTATCCGCTGACCATCGGTTCCGGTGCGTTTATTCCGGGCTTCGAGGAGCAGCTTGTCGGCGCTGAGATCGGCAGTGAAGTGGAAGTGAAGGTTACTTTCCCGGAGGATTATCAGGCTGAGGAGCTGCAGGGCAGGGAAGCGGTATTTAAATGTACCGTGAAGGAAATCAGGGAGAAAGAGATTCCGGAGCTGGATGATGAATTTGCGAGCGAGGTATCCGAGTTTGACACGCTGGCAGAGTACAAGGAAGACGTGAGAAAGAACCTGACCGAGAAGAAGGAGAAGGACGCTGAGGCTGCCAGAGAGAATGAGGCTGTACAGGCAGCAGTGGAAGCCAGCGAGATAGAGATTCCGGAGGCGATGCTGGAGACACAGCAGAGGCAGATGGTAGACGAGTTCGCACAGCGGATCACGATGCAGGGCATGAGCATGGAGCAGTACATGCAGTTTACGGGTGCAACCTATGAGAAGATGATTGAGCAGGTGAAGCCTCAGGCGGAGGAGCGTATCCGTGCCAGACTGGTGCTGGAGGCGATCGTTAAGGCTGAGAATATCGCGGCTACCGACGAAGAGTTTGAAGAAGAGCTGAAGACCATGGCTGAGGTTTACCAGATGGAGATCGACAAGGTGAAAGAGCTCATGGGCGAGAGAGAGAAGAAGAATATCATGCAGGATCTGGCTGTCAGGAAAGCGGCGGAATTCGTAGCGAAGAATGCGGTAGAAGAATAATTTCTGCTGTGGCAGGGAAAGACAGCTGGAACAAAACGGAGGAATCAATATGGCTTTAATACCTTATGTCATAGAGCAGACTTCCAGAGGAGAACGCTCATACGACATTTATTCGAGACTGTTAAAGGAGAGGATTATCTTTCTGGGAGAGGAAGTAAATGATGCGTCGGCGAGTGTTATCGTGGCGCAGATGCTTTTCCTGGAGTCCGAGGATCCGGAGAAGGACATTCATCTGTATATCAACAGCCCGGGCGGCGTGATCACTGCAGGAATGGCAATTTACGATACGATGAATTTTATTAAGTGCGATGTGAATACTGTATGTATCGGTATGGCGGCCAGCATGGGTGCTTTCCTTCTGGCAGGCGGCACGAAGGGTAAGAGAATGGCGCTTCCCAATGCGGAGATCATGATCCATCAGCCTGCAGGCGGTGCGCAGGGACAGGCTACGGAGATTGAGATCACGGCGAAGCACATTCTGGCCACGAAGGAGAAGATGGCAAGGATCATGGCCGAGAATACGGGTCAGGATTTTGAGGTGATCATGGCGGATACGGAGCGGGATAACTGGAAGTCTGCCGAGGAGGCGCTTGCCTATGGCCTGATCGACCGCATTATCACTAATCATGCCAATGCCGTTTAGTGAAAACCGTAAGTTGGATTTTATAGTGCGGCTGTGAGGTCTCATAATCCTTATAGCCGCTAAATAATGAAGAGAAAGGCATGGAGCATTAAAATGGCAGGAAAGAATTCTGATGATAGAGTGAGGTGTTCTTTTTGCAATAAGACACAGGGACAGGTGAGGAAGCTGATCGCGGGTCCCGCAGGTGTCTATATTTGCGACGAATGTGTGGATATCTGTGCGGACATCATCGAAGAGGAATATGAAGAAGAGCCGGAAGTGGAGGAGATGGAGATCAATCTCCTGAAACCGGTGGAGATCAAGCATTTTCTGGATGACTATGTGATCGGACAGGAGGACGCCAAGAAGGTACTGGCGGTTTCCGTATATAATCATTATAAAAGGGTGATGGCGCCGGAGGAAGACGACGGTGTGGAGCTGCAGAAGAGTAATATCATCATGGTAGGTCCTACCGGTTCCGGTAAGACGTATCTGGCGCAGACGCTGGCGAAGATCATCAATGTACCGTTTGCGATCGCGGATGCGACTACGCTGACCGAGGCCGGTTATGTGGGCGAGGACGTGGAGAATATCCTGCTCAAGCTGATCCAGGCGGCGGATTATGATATCGAGAGAGCGCAGTACGGCATCATCTATATCGACGAGATCGACAAGATCACGAAGAAAAGCGAGAACGTATCCATTACGAGAGATGTGTCCGGCGAGGGTGTACAGCAGGCGCTTCTTAAGATCATAGAGGGCACGGTGGCGAGTGTTCCTCCGCAGGGCGGCAGGAAGCATCCTCATCAGGAACTGATCCAGATAGATACCTCCAATATTCTGTTCATCTGCGGCGGCGCGTTTGACGGATTGGAGAAGATCGTGGAGGAGCGTCTGGATCGTAATTCGATCGGTTTTAACGCGCAGATCATTGAGAAGAGCAGCAAGGATATCGGGGCAGTGCTCAAGGAAGTATCCGCCCAGGATCTGATGAAGTTCGGATTGATTCCGGAATTTATCGGACGTGTACCGATCACGGTCACACTGGACGGTCTGGATCAGGAAGCTCTGGTGCGCATATTAAAAGAGCCCAAGAATGCGCTGATCAAGCAGTATAAGAAATTATTTGAGTTTGATGAGGTTAAGCTGGGTGTTGAGGATGAGGCGGCGCTGGAGATCGCGCGTCTTGCCTTCGAGCGTAAGACCGGTGCCAGAGGACTTCGCTCCATTATGGAGGATGTACTGATGGATGTCATGTATGAGATTCCGTCAGATGACAACATTGCGGAGTGCGTGTTGACGAAGGATGTGGTGGACGGCAAGGGCAAACCCCGCATTGTGTACCGCAACAGACTTCTGCGCGCCGAGTAGAAAAGAAAATGATGTAAAGAGAAAACGTCGCCAAAACACAGGCGGCGTTTGTTGTCTGTAGATTTGGTCTTGAATAGATCGAACGGATGTGAAGCGAGGGAGTTTATGAATACAGAGACTGAGAACGGCAGGGATTATGGCGATTGGAATACCGGGGCAGCTGCCGGCAGGGATATTCTGAACATGGGGACGGAGTGTCTTCCCGCCGTAATACTGCGTGGACTGACGATCCTGCCGGGTATGGTGATCCATTTTGATTTAAGCAGGGATAAAGCGATCGAGGCGGTGGAGCAGGCCATGCTGGCAGACCAGAGGCTGCTCATAGTGACGCAGAAGGAACCGGCAGTGGAAGATCCGGGTTTCGACGATGTCTATGAGGTCGGAACGATCTCTGTGATCAGGCAGGTGACGAAACTGCCGGGTCATATTCTGCGGGTACTGGTGGAAGGCGTCTGCAGAGGCAGGCTGTACCGCTTTACGCAGGAAAACAGCTATATCATGACAGAATTGTCATGCGAAAAGGACGATATGACGGGAGTGACGGAGGCAGAGCTGGAGGCGATGACCAGAACGGTCAGAGAGACGTTTGCCGCCTACTACACCTGTTTCCCGAAAGTGGGCAAGGCGGTGGCGGATCAGATTGAGGGAGAGATGCCTCTCGGGGAAATGCTGGACTGTATTACCGTCAATACGCCGCTTTCTGTGGAGGATAAGCAGCGGATCCTGGGGGCTTTGTCCGTGCGGGAACGGTTCGGGATCCTGACCGATATCCTGGTGCGGGAAGTGGAGGTCATCCGCATCAAGAATGAGCTGGCAAGGGATATCAGAGGAAGGATCGACAAGAACCAGCGGGATTACATTCTGCGGGAACAGCTGTATTATATTAAAGAAGAGCTGGGAGAAAATAATACGGATTCGGACGTGCAGCAGTTTGAAGAGGCCGTGGAGAAGCTGAAAGCGAAGAAAGAGGTCAAAGCAAAGATCCGCAGGGAGATCAGCCGGTATAAGAACGTTGCCGGGAGCAATTCGGAAGCGGCGGTGGAACGTGCCTATATCGAGACACTGCTGGAACTTCCCTGGGATAAGGCATCACGGGACAACAACGATCTGGCCAGGGCAGAGAAGATCTTAAACGATGACCACTACGGTCTGACGAAGGTGAAGGAGCGGATCCTGGAATATCTGGCCGTGCGTGCGCTGACCGGCAAGGGCAGGAGCCCGATCATCTGTCTGGTGGGCCCGCCGGGCACCGGCAAGACGTCCATCGCCAGAAGCGTGGCCGAAGCGCTGCATAAGAAATATGTCCGCATCTGTCTGGGCGGCGTCAGGGATGAAGCTGAGATCAGGGGCCACCGCAAAACCTATGTGGGCGCCATGCCCGGCAGGATCACCAATGCGGTCAGGCAGGCAGGGGTCAAGAACCCGCTGCTGCTTCTGGATGAGATCGACAAGGTCGGCAATGACTACAAGGGCGATCCCGGCGCAGCGCTGCTGGAGGTGCTGGACGGGGAGCAGAACGATGCTTTCAGGGATCATTATGTAGAGATTCCCATTGATCTGTCGGAAGTGCTGTTCATCGCCACGGCGAACACTACGGAGACTATCCCGAAGCCGCTGTTGGACCGGATGGAGATGATCGAGATCAACAGTTATACGGCCAACGAGAAATTTCATATCGCCAGAGAGCATCTGGTAAAGAAAGAACTGCACAGGAACGGGATCCGGCCGGAGGAGATCGGATTTACGGACGAAGCGCTGTATGCCATGATCAACCGTTACACACGGGAGGCGGGCGTGCGCGGTCTGAAACGGCAGATCGGCGCGGTATGCCGCAAGGAAGCGCGGCATATTCTGGAGAAACGGCAGAAGTGTACAGCCGGGGAATATATGACTGAAATGGTCAATATCACGGAGGACAATCTGGAAGACTATCTGGGCAAGCCGAAATACAGTCAGGACAGGATCGCGGACAAAGACGAAGTGGGCATCGTGCGCGGGCTGGCATGGACCAGCGCAGGCGGCGATACTTTACAGATAGAGGTCAATATGATGCCCGGCGGCGGGGAGATTGACCTGACCGGTCAGATGGGAGATGTGATGAAGGAATCCGCGCGTATTGCCATGAGCTATGTGCGGTCTGTGGGAGAGCGGTATCAGATCGAAGAGAAGCTGTTCCGCAAAAAGGATTTCCATATCCATATCCCGGAGGGCGCGGTGCCGAAAGACGGCCCCTCTGCCGGCATCACGATGGCGACGGCTATTCTCTCAGCAGTGACCGGCAAAGCGGTGCGGGCGGACGTGGCCATGACCGGCGAAGTCACACTGCGCGGAAGGGTACTGCCCATCGGCGGCCTGAAAGAAAAGATTCTGGCGGCGAAGACGGCGGGGGTACATACGGTACTTGTCCCGAAGGAAAATGAGAAAGATATCGCGGAACTTGACCGGGAGATTACAGACGGTTTAGAGATTCATCTGGTACAGTGTATGGATGAGGTCGCAGGGTATGCATTTTGCTGATCAGGAAAACCTATGCTGACCAGAGGTGACAGAGAAGAAACTGCATGCACAGGGAGGAAAGAATGGTAATTAAGAATGTTAGTTTGGAGACGGTGTGCGGGATCACGAGTACGCTTCCGGAGAACAGATTTCCGGAGATCGCTTTTGCGGGAAAAAGCAATGTGGGGAAATCTTCGCTGATCAACGGTCTTATGAACCGCAAATCGCTGGCCCGCACCAGCTCTCAGCCCGGCAAGACACAGACGATCAACTATTATAATATCAACGGCCAGATGTACTTTGTCGATCTGCCGGGATATGGATACGCCACCGCCAATGAGAAAGTGAAGGCTCAGTGGGGCAAGCTGATCGAGGACTATCTGCACCAGTCGAAGAAGATAAGGGCGGTGTTTCTGCTGATCGATATCCGGCATGCGCCTTCGGAAAATGACAGGATCATGTATGACTGGATTCTGGACAGAGGGTATAAGCCGGTCATCATCGCGACGAAGCTGGATAAGATCAAGAGAAGCCAGGTGCAGAAGCAGTTGAAGCTGATCTGTGATACGCTGGATGTGGTGGAAGATACGACCGTCATCCCTTATTCTTCTCTTTCGAAACAGGGGCGGGAAGAGATCTATGAACTTTTGGACAGGATACTGGAGGAGGAAGGAGCGGATTGACGGTATCCTGCGGTGCGGTAAACAGAGGGGCGGCCTGGTCTGAAATGGAGGAATACGGATGAGACAATCGATCAAGACATATCTGAAAGTTATTTTGAATCTGCTGACGGCGCTTATCATACTGCTTTTGTGTATTTTTCTTCTGCCGCGGTGCATCATCTTTTTTATGCCCTTTATCATTGGCTGGATCATTTCGCTGATCGCTTCGCCGGTGGTGCGCTTTTTCGAGGAGAGGATGAAGATAAGGCGCAAAGGCGCGTCGGTCATCGTTATCGTTGCCGTACTGGCGGTGGTGATTCTTTTGGTGTATGTGATCGTTGCGCGGCTGGTGAAGGAAGGAATCAATTTCGTCAATGAACTGCCGCTGTTGTGGGACAGCATTATGGCGGAGTTCAATGAAGTGGGCGCCAATCTGGAAGGGCTTTTCAATAAGCTGCCGGTGGATACGCAGAAGACGCTGGACAACATCGGTTCGGAGATGGGCACTTATTTCGGCGGGATCATAGAGAGTGTCGGCACACCCACTTTTGAGGCGGTGGGCAACGTGGCCAAACAGCTGCCGGATATCTTTCTGGGTGTGATCATGTGTATTCTGTCGGCGTATTTCTTTGTGGCCGACAAAAGCTATATGGCAAATATTATGAAAAAATATGTGCCGGGATCGGTGCTCTACCGGTTCGACCTGATCCGCAGGAGCTTTCGCAATGCGGTGGGCGGTTATTTCAAGGCACAGTTTAAGATTGAATGCTGGATTTATGTGATGCTGGTGATCGGGCTGTTTGTCTTAAAGGTCAGGTATGCGCCGCTGGTGGCGCTGGGGATCGCCTTTCTTGATTTCCTGCCGGTCTTCGGCACCGGTACGGTGATGATTCCCTGGGCGGTGATCGAGATTCTGAGCAGGGACTATAAAATGGCTGTGGGACTGCTGATCATCTGGTGCTCAGGCCAGCTTGTGCGGCAGGTGATCCAGCCCAAGATCGTGGGGGATTCCATCGGTGTGGACGCCATTCCTACATTGTTCTTACTGTTTATCGGGTATAAACTGGCCGGGGTGATGGGAATGATCATCGCGGTGCCCATCGGTATCATCGTCATCAATCTCTACGAGGACGGGGCCTTTGACACGACCAGGCAGAGTCTGAAGATCCTGGCGGCAGGGTTCAATAAGTTCCGCAGGATCCGGCCGGAGGATCTGGCCATCGTGGAAGAATACGAGCGGGAAGTGGAGAACAGTTATAAGCGGCAGTTAAAGAGCGCGGAAGAGGAAGAACGGGAGCTGGAGGAGGCTGCCAAGATCAAGATCGAAGAGCCGCTCATCATCAGGAAGATCATTTCAAAAAAGAAGTAGAAAATAACCGCTGATAAGAGACAGACACAGAAAGAAGGAAGAATATATGATGCAGGTGACGGTTTATAATTGCAGGGCTTTTGATGAAAAGGCGCTGTTTTTGGAATATGCAGAAGAGCTGGGGATTGAGCTGGTGCTGTGCGCGGATGCGCCGGATCTTGACAATGTTTCCCTTTGCAGGGGCAGCCGTTGTGTGGATGTGATCACGTCCAGGATCGATGCGGATCTGATACGGGCATTTCGTGATAACGGAGTGGAATACATTACCACCAGAACGATCGGCTATGATCATATTGATCTGGCAGCGGCCAGAGAGTGCGGCATTAAAGTGGGAAATGCCCCTTACGGCCCCCATGGCGTGGCGGATTACACGGTGATGCTGATCCTTATGTCCATCCGCAGGATGGGAGCGATTCTGGGGCGGACCGCACTGCAGGACTATACGCTGGCAGGCTTAAACGGGCGGGAGCTGAAAGATTTGACTGTGGGAGTCATCGGCACGGGGCGGATCGGCGCTGCGGTGATCCGCAGTCTGTCCGGTTTCGGATGCCGTATTCTGGCAAATGACCTGTATGAAAAGGAGGAGGTGAAGCAGTTTGCTTCCTATGTACCCCTTTCCCGGATCTGGCAGGAAGCGGATGTGGTTACGCTGCACACGCCGCTGACAAAGGAGAATTACCATTTGCTGAATGCTGATACCATAAGCCGGATGAAAGACGGTGTGGTGATCGTCAACACGGCCAGAGGGGCGCTGATCGATTCGGATGCCTTTATCGAAGCCATCGAGAATGGCAAGATCGGCGCCGCAGGGCTGGATGTGGTAGAAAATGAGTTCGGGCTATACTATTATGACCACAAATCGGATATATTAAAGAATAAGGAGCTTGCGCTGCTCAGAAGCTTTCCGAATGTGACAGTGTCTCACCATATGGCTTTTTACACGAAGAACTATGTGGAAACGGTGGTGAAAGATTCTCTGACGAGCTGTAAATGTTATATGGAAGGCAAAGAGAATCCGTGGGAGATCCGGTGAGGCAGCCGCCCTGCACATGAAAATATATCCTTTGTGTAAGGCAGCGGTAATCAGTGTGGGCTATACGGGAAAACAATTTGAGATTTACTGTAGAAGTAACCTGTCAATCAGGAGTACGCATTACGCTGCGGACTCCGTGAACGCGCCAAAATCTCCGATTTTGTGTGCATAATTTTCTAAACATCCACTTCTATTCATGGTGGTATCATAATGTAGGATATGGGTGTTTAGTAAGGAGAAAACGTGGTCTTTAAGAAAGTTACATCAAAGCGCTTCCTCAGGTTCCTTTTTGCCCTCTATATCCTGGTGGTCATCAAGGTCATCATTTTTAAATATCCGTTTGAACAGCTGCGCGCCATTGCCGACACCTGGCGGAAGGATGTGATCCTGGAAGGGCTGGGAACGGCCAATTTCGTGCCTTTTCATACGATCAAAATGTATATAGAGTATGCCCATAAACTGAACAGTGTGGAGAATCTGGCGGGCAATATTCTGGTATTCGTGCCCTTTGGTTTTCTGTTCCCGCTGGTGTTTCAGGAGGACAGGAGGTTCTCGGCCATGTTTGTGAATGCCTTTACGTTTGTGCTGGGAATCGAGACCTTTCAGCTGTTCAGCGCCTTCGGAGCTTTTGACGTGGACGATATCCTGCTTAATTGTCTGGGCGCTGCTCTGGGATTCTGGATTTACAAGATGATGTTGTGTTTCTGCCGCAAAAGGAATAAAATGGAAGAAAAGAGAGAGTAGTCTCTCAGGATGCGGGAGGGGGATACTATGGGCGGAGTTTTGAGGAAATTGAAGAAAAATGTGGTGATTTCTGCGGTATTGTGCATCGTGCTGGGACTGGTGCTGGCCATCTGGCCGGGCATGTCCATGCATATTGTGTGCATCGCCATCGGTTCAGTGCTGATCCTCGGCGGACTGGTGCGTCTGGCGGAGAGCTTTTTTGACAGAGACAGCAGCATGTACGCGCAGATGAATATGATCGTGGGGATCATTTTTGCGGTGGTGGGGATCTGGATCGTGATCAAGCCGGAGAAGGTGCTGGCGATCATTCCCATCATCGTGGGCATCGTGATCGCGGTGCACGGCCTGAACAATCTGCAGCAGGCGGTATCGCTCTGCAAAGAGCAGTATGATAAATGGTGGGTGGCGCTGATCCTGGGACTGGTAACGATAGGATTCGGGGCCCTGCTGGTCTTTCGGCCCTTTGCGGCGATTGACACGGTGGTCACGCTGATCGGCGTTTTCCTGATCTATGACGGGGTGTCTGATCTCTGGATCGTGTCCCGGGTGGCCAGAACGGCCAAAATACTGCGGCAGGAGGCCAGAGCAGTGGATGTGGAGGCAGAGGAGATTGATTGAACGGCAGAGCGCCTAAGGCGCGGTCAGAGCAGGCCGGCAAACAGGGAAGCGCCGAAGACCGTCACAAGTCCGGCCACGGCGATGGCCAGGCTGCTCATGGCCCCTTCGGTCTCTCCCATCTCCATGGCTTTGGCCGTGCCGATGGCGTGGGAGGCCGTGCCAAGAGCCAGACCTCTGGCGATGGGATCTTCGATACGAAAGATTCTGTACACTAACTCAGCGGTCATATTGCCGAGAATTCCCGTGACGATGATCACGGCAACCGTGATGGTCGTGATGCCGCCCAGCTCCTCCGATACGCCCATGCCGATGGCGGTGGTGATGGATTTTGGGAGCAGCGTCACATACTGTTCGTGGTTTAAGCCAAACAGCGCTGCAAGCAGCAGCACACTCAGCAGGCTTGTCAGGACGCCGGAGAGGATGCCGCCCGCCACAGCCCTGATATTCTGCTTAAGCAGGCTCAGCTGTCGGTAGAGAGGGACAGCCAGGCATACGGTGGCCGGTGTCAGCAGGTAGCTGATATACTTTGCGCTTTCCTGATAGTGACTGTATTCCACGTCAAAAAGCGCAAGCACCGCCATGACACAGAGTGTTCCGATCAACAGCGGATTCAGGATGGCCAGTCTGTATTTTTTCTTTAAAAGGAGTCCGCCTTCGTATGCGGCAAGGCTGATCACCGCACCGAAAAATGCGGAATCAATCAGGAAGTTCTGCATGATCGTGTTCCTTTCTGTCTTTTCTGCGGATCATATGCTGGGTGACTCGTCCGGTCACTACCATGACAAGGACGGTGGTGACGACTGTGATCAGGATAACGGGTATCCATATGGCCTGCAGCACCGGCCAGGCGTCCAACAGCCCTGCGGCGGCAGGAATGAACATGACCGGCATGATCTCGATCAGAAAATCGGCGGCTTCGCGCACCTGTTCCTGCTTCAGGATTCCCGTGCAGAGGGCTGTAAACATGAGGAGCAGCCCGTATACGCTTGCGGGAACGGGAAGCGGTATCAGTATGTGCAGGATCTCGCCCAGAAACGAGACAAATAGGATAATGGCAAACTGGCGTAAAAATTTCATAACAAAGGTCCCTCGCACTGTTTCTCCCAACTGGTAGTACCAGCCACCATCATAGGACATGGAGGCGGTGTTGTCAATGGGTAAGGGAAGCTGATAAAATTAACACTTGTATATTTCGGCGGAAAGTACTAAAATAAATCTGTATATGATTTCAGATTCTTGTTATGAAGAGAGGGAATGATACATGGCGATTGGAGCGATCAATGCATATGGGACGATGAGTGCGGTGCAGTTTCGGCCATATGTATATAATGCGAACACCGTGAGCGCTGCCAGCATGAACAGGTTGTCCAGGATCTCGGATGATGTGCTGGATAAGAAGATCGATTACACGGAGTTGACGGACGAGCGTCTCAACGAGAATCCTTTGAAGAAAGGACAGACGCTTAATTTTCAGGATATGCTTGACATGCAGATGCGGCGGGGACAGAATATCGCCTCCCGGATCATACGTCCGATGGAAGAAGAGGCGGGCGCTTTGCAGGGGGCAGAGGAAGAGACGGCGAAACAGCCGGTGCCGGTGAAGTCGGAGACCGTGGCTGCCCGTTTTGATCCGTCTGACAGGGAGGCCGTGCAGGTGCCGGACGAGACAGCTGCGTATGCGGACAGCGGAAATATCAATTATCAGATGCAGCAGGCATTACAGGCTTATGGGATGTTCATGACAGCGTAACAGAAGGATGCAGCCGTTTTTTTCCGGAACAGGGAGAGGGCGGCTGCTTTGATTTGGCCTGCCGTGGCAGGGATAGACCGGCATCAAATAAAGGAGAAAGAAGTTATGTATCAGTATATATTATTTGATCTGGACGGTACGCTGACCGATCCGAAACAGGGCATAACAGGCTGTGTACAGTATGCACTGCGCAGGCTGGGGATGGAGGCGCCGGATGCCGACGCGCTGGAACCTTTTATCGGGCCGCCGCTTTTAGACAGTTTTCAGGAGTTTTGCGGGTTTGACGAGGAAAAAGGTTTGCAGGCGGTGGCTTATTACAGGGAGCGGTATGCGGCCAGTGGGTGGTTTGAAAATGAGGTATATCCGGGTGTCGCAGAGATGATGGCCAGGCTGCAGGAAGCCGGGTGTCATCTGGCGGTGGCGTCGAGTAAGCCGGAAGTGTTCGTGGAGAAGATTCTGGTGCATTTCGGAATGAGGCCTTACTTTGAGGTAGTGGTAGGGAGCGGGTTGGACGGAAGCCGGGCGCGGAAAGAGGAAGTGGTTGAGGAGGCGCTGCGGCAGTTGCTGGGAAAGGGTACGCCGGCGAAAGGAGCAGCCGGAAACAGAAGGGATGTGGCCATGGTAGGCGACAGGAAGTTTGATGTTAAGGGTGCGCAGCAGTTCGGTCTTGCGTCGATCGGCGTGACCTACGGGTATGCGGCCGAAGGAGAGCTGGCAGAGGCCGGAGCGGACAGGATCGTGGACACGGTGGAGGAACTGGCGGAAGCGCTTCTTTCTGGCGGACAGGCGCAGGCATAAGGGTATTTTGAAAATTTAAAATCAGCAGGAAATAACAGGCTGCCGTGCTCTGCCGGCTTTGACTTTTCAGGGAAAAGGCGGTATACTTAAAGGCGGCTAAAAATTACATACCGGAGGGATTTTACGATGAAAATCAAAGCGAAACTGATCATTTGTTTTTCTGCGATCTGCATCGGATGCATGTTGATCGCAATGTTATGTGTTCTGGTCAGGACACGTAATCGGTTCGATGAGCTGAATGATGTGAAGGCGAAGACGACGGCCAGATATTATGCATCTGCGATTCAGACATGGCTCGCCGAGAAGACGGCGGTGGTTGATTCAGCAGTGGTGTACATGGAATCTCTGGATTCGGTCAACGAAGACGCAGTGGTGGATTATCTGGAGGGGCTGCTGCGTGCGAATGAGGGAACAACGGATGTGTTCGCGGCGTTTACGGACGGCACTTTTCTGGATGGCGGCAGGCTTGAACTGGGAGAAGACTGGGACTATACCGGTTATCCGTGGTATACGGAGGCGCTGGCTGCCGATGGAAAGGTTTACTGTGAACCCTATAACGACGGCGGCATGGTGATGCCGGTCTCCAGAAAGTTTACCTGTAAAAATGGCGCTACGGGTGTGATCGGTATGAGCCTGAAGCTGCAGGCCATGTTTGACATGGTCAATGAGATCGCGGCCAGCGAGGACGGCAGTTATGTGATCATGACAGATAACAGCGGCAATATTCTGATGCATGAGAACAGTGCGTTTATGCCGTCTCAGGAAAAAATCAGCTCAGTACTGGAGGTCCTGGACGGGGCATATGTTGCATCCATGGAGGATCCGTCGCTCCCGATCAAGGACTATGACGGTGTGATGCGTTATCTGACGGCATTTCCCAGCAGTGTGGGAAGTATTACCATTGCCACGCCGGTCTCGGTATATAACGAGGCGCTCAACAGGGTAATGCTGGCTTTTGTCATCACGATGCTGATCGCGGCAGTGGTGGCGGCGGCGATCGTGGCGGTGTTCAGCAACAGTATCACCAGACCGATCATTGCGATGCAGCAGGAGATCGTAGAACTGCGGGAGCTGAAGCTGCAGATGAAGGACAACGCATCGGGCGGACATATGCGGCAGGATGAGATGGGCGTTATGGACAGGGCGATCCAGGAACTGCGCGGTCGTCTGAATCAGATTGTACAGCAGATGGTCCAGGCATCCGATACTTTGAAAGCACAGTTTGATACGGTATGCATATCGGTGGAAAATTCGGTATCCGATAATCATTCCGTGAAAGATACGGTCAGTCAGATCGTGATCGCGATTGATGACGTGGCACAGCAGACCCAGCAGGCGAATGAGAATTTTGCCGAGTTTTCGGATGAACTGTCCCGCGTGGCAGGGCGTATGGAGGAAATGAATTCGGTTGCGGCAGCGGCAGTCGGTCAGTGTTATGACGGGATGGAGACTGTGGAACTGCTTTCCAGAAAGATCGAACAGAGCCGCGTGCTGCAGGATGCTACCTATGAGACGGCCAACAGCCTTTCTCAGAAGTCCCTTTCCATTGACGGGATCAGCAAGACGATCAGCGAGATTGCCAGTCAGACGTCGCTGCTTGCTTTGAATGCGGCCATCGAAGCGGCCAGAGCCGGTGAGATGGGCAGAGGATTTGCAGTGGTAGCCGGTGAGATCGGCGGACTCGCAGCGCAGACGGCATCGGCCACCGGAGATATCAATCACATTATTTCGGAGATTCAGGCAGAGATCAGGAATGTCAGCACACAGATCGGCAAGATTCAGGATACGACGACAGACTGTATGAGTACGATGTCCGATACGCAGGGAGTATTCCAGCGGATCAGCGAAAATATCTCCGGCATGGGCAATGATATCAACGAACTGGAGAATGCGGTAGACAATCTGAACCGGAATAAGGACGATATCGTAGATAAATTCTCCAATATTTCAAGCGAGACGCAGGAACTGACGGCGGCCAGCCAGGAAGTGAATGAGCGGGTGGAGAGCCAGAGTTCGGAAATGGATCGGATCAACACGTCCATGAGCGAGCTGCATGAGGTAGTGAAACGCCTGAATGACATAATCGAGGAATTCCAGGTATAAATTTATTTTATGGGCGGATAGACTGCTGCCTGCTTATGCTATGTAGAACAGGAAACAGGTTGATTGACCGGAAAGGTATGGTTTTAGAGGATGGGAGAAAAAAAGGGGAATCTTCCCGGGAAAATCCGGGATGTGCTGGTGCCGTTTGCGGTATATTATGCGGAATTTAGGGCGGCCGTTTTTCTCCTTTCCGGCGGCTGACACGTATACACATCTGACGCTGCCCACGACT
>VSOD01000509.1 GCA_009774655.1 Lachnospiraceae bacterium | reverse complement strand
TCATAGAAATCTCTGCTCTCCTGACGGGACTTCGCCAAAATCATCGGCAGATGCAGGGAAACCACGCCGATATTAAATCTGCCCACGAATACAGGACTGTCCTCGTCATCCGCCGGATGCATGCCGCCCCTCTCATACCAGGGAGACAGAAAGGCCCTGCACCCCATGGGGGAGATCACCTTGCCGTACTGCTTGTACATGCTGGCGATATAACCCTTGCCGGTCAGGCTCAGCCAGTCCGGATACATGGTCTTGGCCGAACACTCCACACCCGCATTGAATACCTCTTCCAGCTCTTTTCCCGGCCCGTGCAGGTTCTCGTCATACAGAAAAACGATCTTCGGGAACAGCACCGGCTTCTTGCATTCCTTCTTGCCCTGTCCGTTGCGGCGCACATTGAGCATGATGATGGTCGCCATCTTCGCAAATCTTCCCGTGCCGATCCCCGCCGTCACGGTGATAAAAGGATAATCCCCGCGGCTGCTGGCTACGGTATTGAATTTATATTCCCAGCCCTGAAAGCCCTGCTCAAATTCTTTCTTCACATCTGCCAGCGCTTCCGCTTTGGCAGTCTCTTCGTCAATCCCCAGCCGCATATACTTCTCGATATCCCGTTTATAGGATTTCTCCGCATAGGGCTCCAGGATCTTGTCCACCTCCGGTACGGTAAAACCGCCGTACTGCTGGCTGGCGGCGCTCAACACGATATCGCCGATCACGTCGAAAGCAACATCCAGCGTCTTGGGCTCGTTATACCAGATATTGCCCATCTCGAAGCCGCCGCTTAAAACCTCCGCCACATTGAACAGACAGCAGTTCATTGTGTCTCTTCTGGCGGACATGTCATGCACATACAGATACCCGTCCCGGCACGCCTGAATCTCCTCCGTGGTCATGAAAAACTTCTGGTACAGCTCCTTGTTAAACTGATTGAAGATCAGGCTTCTCTTGGTGGAGACAAGCGCGCTGTCCGTATTAGCGTTCTCCTTGTCCCCTATGTACATGATGGACTGGCTCTTCTTATACACGTCGTCCATCATACGTACGAAATCCTGTTTATAATTGCGATAGTCCCGATAACTCTTGGCAACGATGGGTTTCACATCCTCCAGCGCACTCTCCACCACATTGTGCATGATCTGGATCGGAATCTGCTCCTCCCCCAGCTCGTTAACCTTATCGATCACAGTCTGGCATATATGGCGCTTCTCTTCATCCGTGAATTTGGTCAGCGCACGATAAGCACTCTTCCCTACGGCGTCGATGACCTTCTGGACATTGAACTCCTCCAGACTCCCATCCTTCTTGATCACCTTCACGATCTTATCCGGCTGGTACTCCATCCTGAAATTCTCTTCTGCCGTAGCGTCTGTTCCAAACTTACTGCTCATTAACACCCCTCCATGGTATTTACTGCTTCGTTCTTGTTACTATAGATTTCCATATAAAACGGCCATGCGTTCGAACGCGATCCCACTTAACAATATTCAGACAATGATTTGACGTTTTCTTATTGCCCGTACCTGACAGTATTGAATCTGCCACAAAACACAACTGATGCGCAACAGAATAACAAATACAAAATATAGAATTGGTTGACATAAAATTCCCATATTTTGTGGCGTACATTCAGTATATGCCAACCCACATACTCTGTCAATGACCCCTTCAATAGAAAAAATACTAAAAAAGGATATGCCTTTTTGTGACATATCCCAAAAAATATTTTTCCATGAAAATGCTATTGACAATCCCGTCTTACCACTTATCCGCGTATCATACCGGAAGCCGCGATCGCCTCCACCGCTTCCTTTATCTTCTCAACCGGCATCGTCAGGGCAAACCGCACATGCCCTTTTCCGAGAGTGCCGAAGCTGCTGCCCGGTGTACACAGCACGCCGCTCTTCTCCACCAGCTCCATGACAAACGCCACGTCGTCCGTATAGCCTGCCGGAATCTTCGCCCAGGCGAACATCGTCCCTTCGCTGTCCTCCATCGGCCAGCCGATCTTACGCAGGCCGCCGCAGAGCGTATCTCTTCTTCTCTGATATTCCGCACACTGATCCTTCACCATCTGGTCGGAACCGTTGAGCGCTGCCACCGCTCCGTACTGTACCGGCAGGTAAGTGCCGTAATCGATCTGAGAGCGGAGTCTTTTGAAGCAGGCCACCACGTCCTTATTTCCCGTCAGGAAGCTGACTCTTGCTCCTGTATAATTAAAGGATTTGGACAGGGAGTAGAACTCCACCGCCGTCTCTTTGGCCCCGGGAATGCGCAGGATCGACTTGCCCTCCCTGCCGTCATAGATGATATCCGAATAGGCATTGTCATGAATGATCAGGATCTCATGGGCCGCCGCCCAGGGAATCAGTTTCTCGTAGAATTCATCCGGTGCCGCCTTGCATACAGGATTCAGCGGGTAGGAAACGATCATGCATTTTGCCCGTGCAAGCACCTCTTCCGCCATCCCGTCCAGATCCGGCAGATAGTGGTCTTCCTCCTTCAGATCGTAGGTGACCACCTCGGCCCCCGCCAGCGACGGCCCGATGCCGAAGATCGGATATCCCGGATTGGGCACCAGCACCACGTCCCCCGGATCACACAACGACAGGCAGATATGAGCGATCCCTTCCTGGGAACCGTAGACGGACATGATCTCGTCCTTCTGAAGCGTCACGCCATAGCGCTTCTTGTAGCGCGTCTGCACGGCTTCGATCAACTCCGGAATATCGATCAGCGCGTACTTATAGTTCTCCGGCTTCGCAGAAGCCTTCACCACCGCTTCCACCACATGCGCCGCGGGCGGAAAATCCGGCGTCCCCACAGACAGGTTATAGATTGTCCTGCCCTGCCGCTCCGCCTCGTCCTTCTTCTCGTTCAACACCTGAAAAATACCGGCTTCATAGTCTTTCATCCTGTGTGCAAATTTTATGTTCATGTCTGTTTCCTCATTTCTGTATGTTTCGTTACCCGTCAATATACTGCCCCAGCACCTTTGTAAGATGTGCCCTGTACTCTTCCACCACCTCCGCGGGCGCCAGGATTCTGGCGCCTGTGCCAAGCCCCTGTCTAATATACACATCTACGCGCCCACGCGACTCCTGA
>VSOD01000508.1 GCA_009774655.1 Lachnospiraceae bacterium | reverse complement strand
CACAGGAAGCCGAGGTCAGTCTGCAGAAGATCCTGGAGGCAAAGGATAAAGACGCGGCCGGGAAAGAGGCTGCCTCCAAGAAAGAAGCAGCGGTAAAGAAAGCGCCTGTGAAAAGGGGAGCCGTCAAGAAAGAGGCCGCAGGGGATGACACGGCAAAAGACGAGCCTGCGGAGAAAAAATCTGCAGGAAAAGCGGCTGCGGGAAAAACAACGGCAGAGAAAGCTCCAGCAGAGAAAAAGGACACCGGAAAGAAGGCTGTGAGAAAGACTTCGGTTAAGAAGAAATAGGAGATAAGTGAATGGGAATGGAAAAGCAGGCAGCAGGATTGGAGCAGATCGCGCAGGAGGAGATCGATGTAGGATTGATTCAGACATATGTGCAGCAGCTGCCGGATAAGGCCCTGCGGTTCGGCATCCGGGTGCTGCTGGCGCTGGTGGTCTTTTTCATCGGTGTGCAGGTGATCAAGCTGGTGCGCGGGATCGTCCGCCGTTCTTTAAAGCGGGGCAATGCGGATATCGGTGTTTCGCAGTTTCTGGATTCTTTTATCAAGACTGTGCTGTATATCCTGCTTCTGTTCATGATCGCTTCCGGTTTCGGACTGGATGCCACCAGTGTGGTGGCGCTTCTTGGTTCGGCCGGTGTGGCGATCGGTCTGGCGATACAGGGAAGCCTGTCCAACTTTGCCGGCGGGGTGCTGATTCTGCTGCTGAAACCGTTCCGTGTGGATGATTATATCAAAGTAGACAATGACGGCCATGAGGGCACGGTGAAAGAGATACAGCTGTTTTATACGAAGCTTTCTACGCCCAATAACCATGTGGTCATTATCCCCAACGGCACGTTGTCCAATTCCAGCATTCTGAATATGAGTACGCTGACAGAGCGGCGGATGGATATTCTGGTGGGGATCTCCTACGATGCCGACATAAGACAGGCCAGAGAAGTCATCATGAAGGTGCTGGAGGAGGACGAGTCGGTTCTTGCCACGAAGGATCGCAGAGTGTTCGTGGACACACTGGCGGACAGCGGTGTGAATCTCAATGTGCGCTGCTGGGCGGACAATGAAACATACTGGGAATGCAAGTGGCGGATCACGGAGAAGATCAAGTATGCGCTGGATGAGGCGGGGATCTCCATACCGTATCCGCAGCTGGATGTGCATATAGCGCCGCCGGGGGATGGTGCCGGAAAATAATTTTTAAAAAATTATTCATTTTCTTCTTGCAAAAAGGACAGGAAATCAGTATAATAGTTCTTGTTGCAGGAACATGCTGGAATAGCGCAGTCGGTAGCGCAACTGATTCGTAATCAGTAGGTCGAGGGTTCGAGTCCCTTTTCCAGCTTTACGGGGAATACTTTATGAAATATATCAGTGAGGATGATATATTTTGTAAAGTATTTTATATTGTATCAGACTGTATACTGCGGGAAAGCATATGGAAAGTATAAAAGAATAGAGAAAAACAGGAAAGCAAAATGAAATCAGGGAACAGGTAGTTTGGGTGGAAGTCTGTGAAGATGGCTTGCACCCTTGTTTTTTGGATGTTTTGGCGTGAGTTGTTTTCAGGGGAGGGACGGGATGAAATATATCTGTCTGGGCGGGAGCAGGAAAGAGCAAAATGAAAACAAAGCAAAATAAAAGGTGGGAATCTTGCGGATCTTACTGAAAATACTGAAAAGTAATAGAATGGAATCATAAAACGATATACAATACCTTGACAGCATAGAAAAGGGTGATACAATATATAGTATGCGCGATGCGTTTGTATCATATATCATGTAGTTTGGAAGAGTGAAAGGAAATGGGTGGGGTTTCGTAAATGAAGATTATTAAAAGAAGCGGCGCGGAAGTGGCTTTTGACCTGGAGAAGATCATAGCGGCGATCTGTAAGGCAAATAACAGTGTGAAGACAGAAGAGAAGCTGACAGATATTGAGATTGACGAGATTGCCGAGGTGGTGGCTGCAAGCTGTGAGGACATGAAGCGTTCTCCCAGCGTGGAAGAGATCCAGGATCTGGTGGAGAACCAGCTGATGAAATACCGTGCTTATACGATGGCGAGGAATTATATCACCTATCGTTATAAAAGGGCACTTGTCAGGAAATCGAATTCGACGGACGAACAGATCTTAAGTCTGCTGGAGTGCAACAATGAGGAAGTAAAACAGGAGAATTCCAATAAGAATCCGACAGTCAACAGCGTGCAGCGCGATTATATGGCGGGCGAAGTGAGCAAGGATATCACGAAGCGTTTCCTGCTGCCGCCGGATATCGTGGAGGCTCATGAGAAAGGGATCATCCATTTTCATGATGCGGATTATTTTGCCCAGCATATGCACAACTGCTGTCTGGTCAACCTGGAGGATATGCTGCAGAACGGTACGGTGGTCAGTGAGACGATGATCGATACGCCCAAGAGCTTTTCCACGGCCTGCAATGTGGCCACACAGAGTATCGCCCAGATTGCCAGCTGTCAGTACGGCGGACAGAGTATCTCGCTCTCTCATCTGGCGCCTTTTGTGGAGGTGAGCCGGGCGAAATTCCGCAGGGAAGTGCGAAGAGAGATGGAGGCGGCAGGGATCGAAGCCTCTGAGGAACAGATTGAACAGATCGCAGAGAGCCGGGTAAAAGACGAGATCAAGAGAGGCGTGCAGATCATCCAGTATCAGGTCATCACCCTGATGACGACTAACGGACAGGCGCCTTTTATCACGGTATTCATGTATATTGACGAGGTGCAGGAGGGACGGCTGCGGGACGATCTGGCGATGATCATCGAGGAGATGCTGAACCAGCGGATCCAGGGGGTAAAGAATGAAAAAGGAGTCTATATCACCCCGGCGTTTCCGAAGCTGATCTATGTGCTGGAGGAGGACAATATCCGCGAGGGCACGAAATACTGGTATCTGACGAAGCTGGCGGCACAGTGTACCGCCAAACGCATGGTGCCGGATTATATCTCGGAGAAGATCATGAAAAAGCTCAAAGACGGCAACTGCTATACCTGCATGGGATGCCGTTCTTTTCTCACGGTCTATCACGACGAGGAGGACAGGCCGAAGTTCTACGGCAGGTTCAATCAGGGAGTGGTCACTCTGAACCTGCCGTAGAA
>VSOD01000507.1 GCA_009774655.1 Lachnospiraceae bacterium | reverse complement strand
ATGACACACTCTCTGCCCGCGATCTCGATTCCGGAACGCTTAAGCAGCTGGATGATGCCGGCCGGCGTACAGGATACAAACCCCGGCTGGCCAATGCACAGAGCGCCCACGCTCTGGGGATGGAACCCGTCCACATCCTTCTTCGGATCGATTGCACGGATAACCGCATCTTCGTCAATATGTTCCGGCAGCGGCAGCTGTACGAGGATACCGTTCACCTCTTTGTTGCCGTTCAGTTCTCCGATCAGCGTAAGAAGCTCCTCCTGCGTCGTCTCCTCCGGCAGTTCATAAGAGAGAGAATCAATACCGATATACGCGCACGCCTTCTTCTTGTTGCCCACGTACACCGTGGATGCCGGATCGCTGCCGACCTGGATCACGGCCAGGCAGACGGAGATTCCCCGCGTTTCTTTCAACACTTCAACCTTCTTTTTCAATTCGTCTTTGATCTGGGCAGAAATTGCCTTCCCGTCTATGATCTGCGGCATAGTTACCTCCATTTTCGTTAAAACAGGCCTGTTATCTTACCATTTTCGTCTACGTCGATCTGACAGGCTGCCGGCCTCTTCGGCAGTCCCGGCATCGTCATCACGGCACCCGTCAGTACCACCACAAATCCTGCGCCTGCCGATACATACGCCTCCCGCACATTGACGCGAAAGCCCGCCGGCCGGCCCAGAAGCGCCGGATCGTCCGACAGGGAATACTGGGTCTTGGCCATGCAGACCGGCAGATTCCCGAAACCCAGCTTCTCCAGATTCTGCAGCTGCTTCACTGCCGCAGCCGTATAAGTCACGCCGTCGGCGCCATAGATTCTGGACGCTATCGTCTCTATCTTCTCCTGCAGAGACAGTGTATCTTCATACAGTACTTCAAAACGGCTCTCTTTTTCCTCCAGCGTCTTAAGCACTTTGGACGCCAGTTCGGTGCCGCCGGCGCCGCCCTTCTCCCACACTTCCGAAAGAGCGAATTCACAGCCTCTTTCCTCACAGAAGCGCTTCACAAAGTCGGTCTCCGCCTGCGTATCCGTCACAAAAGAATTCAGGGTCACCACGATCGGCACACCATATTGCCTAAGATTCTCAATGTGCTTTTCCAGATTGCCGATTCCCTGCCGGAGCGCCTGCATATTCTCCCCGGAAAGGTTCTCTTTGGCCACGCCGCCGTTGTATTTCAGCGCACGCACGGTGGCTACCAGCACGACCGCATCCGGCTTAAGCCCCGCCATCCGGCACTTGATATCAAAGAACTTCTCCGCGCCCAGATCTGCGCCGAAACCGGCCTCCGTGATGACATAGTCGGCCATCTTGAGCGCCGTCCTGGTGGCCCGGACCGAATTACAGCCATGAGCTATATTGGCAAAAGGCCCTCCGTGCACAAGTGCGGGCGTATGTTCCAGAGTCTGGATCAGATTCGGCTTCATGGCGTCCTTAAGCAGCGCAGCCATGGCGCCCACAGCCTGCAGGTCCGCCGCCGTCACCGGCTCACCCTTGAGATTGTAGGCTACGATGATCCTTCCCAGTCTCTCCTTTAAATCCTTCATATCCGCCGCAAGACAGAGAATCGCCATGATCTCCGAAGCGACCGTGATTACAAAATGATCCTCCCGTACCACGCCGTCCGCCTTGCTTCCCAGACCCGCCACGATGTTTCTGAGCACACGGTCATTCATGTCCATACAGCGTTTCCAAACGATCTGCCTGGTGTCGATCTGCAGCTCGTTCCCCTGCTGGATATGATTGTCCAAAAGGGCCGCCAGCAGATTGTTGGCGGATGTGATCGCATGAAAATCCCCCGTAAAATGCAGGTTCAGATCTTCCATGGGCACCACCTGTGCATAGCCGCCGCCGGCAGCGCCGCCCTTTATCCCGAAACAGGGCCCGAGGGAAGGTTCTCTGAGCGCGATCACGGCCTTAAGGCCGAGCCTGCCAAATGCCTGTCCGAGTCCTACACTCGTAGTCGTCTTCCCCTCACCCGCAGGCGTGGGGTTGATCGCCGTCACGAGAATCAGTTTTCCGTCAGGATTACTCTGTATACGCTCCAAATATTCGTCCGAGATCTTGGCCTTGTACTTTCCGTACAGCTCAAGATCATCCGGCCCGATCCCGATCTTCCCGGCAACCTCCACAATATTGTGCAGCTTTGCCTCCTGTGCGATCTCAATATCCGATTTCATGCCCATCCTGCGTCCCTGCCTTTCTTTTTTTATCTGCGCCATCTCCTGTCCATCAAGACAGAAAACCCTTGAACTTCCGGCGTTTTCCTCTATATCACTTCTTCTACAAACTGCTCAAATTCTTCGGCGCTCATCAGCACTTTACGGGGCTTGGTTCCTTCTTCCTCTCCCACGACACCCGCTTCGCACAGCTGATCCATGATCCGCGCCGCCCGGTTGAAACCGATCTTAAAAACTCTCTGCAGCATACCGATGGAAGCCTTGTCCTTATCAATGATAAAACGGCCCGCCTCCGCAAAATACTGGTCGTACTCGGAACCGCCCTCGGCGTTCCCTCCGCCGCCGGCCGCCCCGGTCCCGACACCGATGCTCTTGATCTTCTCTTCGATATCGTCACTGTAGACATTGCCGATAGCCTGATTCTTCAAAAAGTCTACCACGTCCGACACTTCTTTATCCGAGACAAAGGCCCCCTGCATACGGGCCGGTTTCGGATAGCCCTGCGGATAAAAGAGCATATCGCCCTTTCCCAGCAGCTTCTCCGCTCCCACCATATCCAGAATCGTCCTCGAATCCACGCCGCTGGATACGGCGAACGCCACACGGCTTGGCATATTCGCCTTGATCAGTCCCGTGATAACATCCACGGACGGCCGCTGCGTGGCAATGATCAGGTGGATGCCGCAGGCTCTGGCAAGCTGCGCCAGACGACAGATCGATTCTTCCACTTCTCCCGGACAGACCATCATCAGATCCGCCAGCTCGTCCACGATGATCAAAATCTGCGGCAGCTTCGCCGGCGCCTCAGGATCCCCGGCCTCCCGCATACTCTCTACCTTCTTATTATAACCCTTAAGATCACGGACATTATAGTCCGCAAACTTCTTGTAACGGTCCGGCATCTCCGCCCCCCCCCAGTGCAGCGCGGCAGCGGCCTT
>VSOD01000506.1 GCA_009774655.1 Lachnospiraceae bacterium | reverse complement strand
GCATCCGTATTCAATATTTCCTGATATTTTCCTTCGTAAGGCACGCCTACCCGGAAGGACTGCTTCGCGTTGGCAAAATTGGCCACCACCACCAGCGTCTCTTCTATCTTATCGGCTTTGCGCAGGTAGGACAGCATACAGGCATTGGGCGTGATGCAGTTGATCCACTCGAAACCGTCTCTGGACGTATCTTTGGCATACAGCGCCGGGCTGGACGCATACAGCTTATTCATATCCGCCGCCAGACGATTGAGCTTCGCATGTTCCTCATGCTGCAAAAGCCCCCACTCCGTCTCTCTCTCCTCGGAGAACTCCTTATACTCACCGATATCCTGTCCCATAAAAATTAATTTCTTGCCGGGATGCGTCATATGGTAAGCATAAGTCAGGCGCATATTGGCGAACTGGTCGGCCCGCTCCCCGGGCATCTTGCCGATCAGGGAAGCCTTCCCGTGCACCACCTCGTCATGTGAGAACACCAGCATGAATTTCTCGCTGTAGGCGTAGATCATGCTGAATGTCAGCTCATTATGCCGTCCGGAACGGAAATAGGGATCCGTCTTGATATAATCCAGATAGTCGTTCATAAAGCCCATGTTCCATTTCAGATCAAAGCCCAGGCCGTCGTCTTCCAGATCCCCCGTGATCTTCGGCCAGGCCGTGGATTCCTC
Source organism: Lachnospiraceae bacterium (assembly GCA_009774655.1). GTDB lineage: Bacteria > Bacillota > Clostridia > Lachnospirales > Lachnospiraceae > UBA3282. The sequence goes on along the minus strand of VSOD01000506.1, from coordinate 2,444 downwards.
GGCGATCATGAGCACACCTTTATTGCGCTTTTTCATAATGGAATTCAGATGCTTCAAAAATTCCACCGCCTCCAGATTCTCATTGCCGCCGTACAGGTTGGCAACCCACTCTCCGTCTTTCTTACCGTAATCCAGATACAGCATGGATGCCACGGCGTCGATGCGGATACCGTCGGCGTGATACTGCTCCACCCAGTACAGGGCGTTGGCGATCAGGTAATTGCGCACCTCGGGCCGGCCGTAGTTGTAGATCAGCGTCCCCCAGTGCGGGTGAGATCCCTGCCTCGGATCCTGGTGCTCGTACAGGCATGTTCCGTCGAAACCGGACAGTCCGTAAGTATCCCGCGGGAAATGTGCCGGTACCCAGTCCAGTATCACACCGATGCCCGCCTTGTGCATCTCGTTCATAAAATACATGAAATCTTCCGCCGTGCCGTACCGCGAAGTGGGCGCATAATACCCGATCACCTGATACCCCCAGGAAGCGTCAAAAGGATGTTCCATCACGGGCATCAGCTCGATATGGGTATAGCCCATCTTCTTTACATACTCAATGATCTTCGGCGCCAGCTCACGATAATTGTAGAACTCTCTCCCGTCTTCCGGTTTGGCAAAAGATCCAAGATAGATCTCGTACACATTGACGGGCCTGTCCTCGGCCTGCAGGCCTGCCCGGCTCTTCATCCACTTACTGTCCGTCCACTTGAAGCCGTTAATCTCCCTGACCACGGAAGCACTGTCCGGGCGCAGCTGTTGTCCGAAAGCATAGGGATCCGCCTTCATAAAGGTCAGGCCGCCCTTCGCCTTGATCTCGAATTTATAGCATTCTCCCGGCTTCACATCCGGAATAAATATCTCGAAAACGCCGGAATCCCAGAGCCGCCTCATCTGGTGGACTCTTCCGTCCCAACCGTTAAAATCTCCCACCACGCTGACCCGCAGGGCATTGGGCGCCCATACGGCGAACAGAACACCGTTCACACCGTCCACCTTCATGGGATGCGCACCCAGTTTCTCATAGACCATATAGTGAATGCCGGCGTTGAATTTCTCCGTGTCTTCTTTTGTGATCTGCGGTGCAAAATTGTAGGCGTCCTTCACCTTTTTCAGAGAAGCGTCCTGGTACTCCACTACATACTCGTAATCCGGAATCTTTTTCCCCGGCAGCAGAGCCGCGAAATAGCCTTCTTCATCGGCCAGATCCATCTTATAACTCATATCCCCCTCAGTAAGCTGCAGACGCACGCTCTCGGCACCGGGCTGAAAAGTCTGCACGAGTACGGAGTTTCCCACCACATGGGCGCCCAGCGTCGCATGCGGATCATCGGACTCCGAGTAAACGATTCCCTCAATCACCGGCCAGTTCATCAGTTTATATAGTCTCTTGTTCATAATACCCTCCCTCATTCTTCTATTGTATGGATCAATATGCCGCTGCGCAGCTTCGGCTCAAACCATGTGGATTTAGGCGGCATCAGTTTCCCGGCATCGGACACTGCAAACAGCTCATGGATATCAGTGGGATACATGGCGAAAGCTGCCGCCGCGTCCGTGTGGACCCGCCTGACAAGCTCTTCCAGACCCCGGATGCCGCCCACGAAGTCGATCCGCTCATCCACCTTGGGATCTTTGATGCCCAGGATCGGCTCCAGAATATCCCGCTGCAGGATCGTCACATCCAGAGATTCCACCGGATCTTCGCCATACCGTTCTGCCCCGATGGTCAGAAGATACCAGGCGTCCTTCAGATACATGCCGATCTCTCCTTTGCGCCGCGGCCTGCAGGGTTCCTCCCCCACCAGACGCACATCGCAGACCTGCCGCAGCCGGTCGAGGAATTCTGCCTCCGAATGACCGTTCAGAGACCGCACGACTCTGTTATAATCCATGATCATCAACTGGTCGTCCGGAAACAGCACCGAAAGAAAATAGTTGAATTCTTCCGCGCCCGTATGCGCAGGGTGCGCTGCCCTCCGCTGCTGGGAAACCCGGACGGCGGAGGCACATCTGTGATGCCCGTCTGCGATATAGATGGCATCCACCTGCGCAAACTCCCGCCGGATACGCACCACCGCTTCCACGCCGTCGATGACCCACAGCCTGTGAGTAACACCGTCTTCTGCCGTAAAGTCGTAGACCGGACGGCCGCGCATCGCCTCGCGCACCACTTCCTCTATCCCTTCCCGCCGGCGGTATGCCAGAAAGATGGGGCCGGTCTGGGCACTGCACACATCCACATGACGGATGCGGTCCGCCTCCTTCTCCGCCCGGGTATTCTCATGTTTCCTGATCACCCTGTTTTCATAGTCGTCCACCGAGGCACAGGCCCCGATCCCCACCTGGGAACGCCCGTCCATCACCAGCTCATAAACATAGTATGCTTCCTTCTCATCCGTGGAAAAAAGTCCTTCCCGGATCATACCTGAAAGCATCTGCCTCTCAAT
>VSOD01000505.1 GCA_009774655.1 Lachnospiraceae bacterium | reverse complement strand
GATTTTTAATACTTAAAATGTGGACGGAAGATACAGACTCATGCTACAATCGGAATAAATCGAAAATCGGAATAATCAACATTATAGTGCTTTCCCGTACTGTCCTTTGCCAGAATATCCAGACGGATGTCCCGCCCGCCGACTACAGGACTCTGCAATTCTCTCTGACCTACAACGCTTATAACTTGAATATCGTCCTTTTTTCAGTATAATCCTTAACAGAAGCTCCGTTGCTTCTATATTACCGTCAAATACCATTGACATCAGATCATCATCGAATAAACTCATTTCATCGACAATTTGATCTACAGTTCTGGTATCCTGTCGTATTTCTTCTCCAGCCACCTGATCACCGCCTTTTTGACTGTCTTTTCTTTTGCCGTCTCATTATTAAGTTACTATTATTATATCTTATCGTGCAAGGACTCACAATCTGATTTTTCCGAAAACAAAATGAAATACGCAAATCAGTTGTCTCCCAAGCACATCCCGTCATCCATCCAGTACACCATTTACTACACCATTTTCCCACAAAATAAAGACTTTTGATGAATCAAGACAGATGATAGAACATGCCGCAAATCCCGTAAAATGGGCACTTACAGCATACTATGAAACAAGTCGGAACGCACCCTCCACTGTCAAGAGGTGAGTGTTAATTATTTTTAAGAAAATTTTGAAACCCAGCAGATGAAGTGCAGCATCAGGAGCCTCAAGTTCATACGCAATATAGTGTATAATCTCCTGCATCCGTACAGTATATACTTTTTCCATCACTGTAACCTCCGCCTTAAATCTGCAATCACATCATAAAACAAATTACCTCCGACCACTCACCACTAAAAATCAGTCGATAACACCCAATATCTTTCACACACCTCCTGATACACTTCATACGCAACCTGTTCACCATTCACATAATAAATCCGTACACTTTCCTTTTCCATCTGCCCGGTCATTTCCTTTTTGTATGGCTTATCATCCGCATCATAGACCATGTCTGCATGTGCAAGTTCTTCCTTGCTAAAATAGGAAATCGGCTGGTAAACCCAGCCAAAAGAGGCCGCATGTGTCATTTCCGCATCGCTCCTGTCATAAACAATACCGGAAGAAGAATATCCACCAAACCCTCCCCAGAATCCTTTTGTTCCTGGAAGTACCCGGGAAGTCTCTCTGTCATACCAGAGACAGGCATAATCCCCACGCATGGAACCGCCGCATTCATACCCGGTAATCAGCTCCGCAAGCTGCATGTCCTCTATCGCATAAAAACCACTGTAGGACATCGGAAAACCACTGTTTGCATAAGGTGCCGCTTTAACATACAAAACCGGTTCTCCCGTATGATCTAAATCATAAAGTTTATATATCTTCCTACAGTCCCGCATATCGTCCGGCGTAACATCACAGCCGTCTGCAGTATACTCATCAACCCTTATACTGCCGCTTTGTGTAAACTCATGATAAAGGCCGATCCTTGGCGTGATCTCATTCCGTAAAAGTGCTCCGCGATTATCACGCTGCTCCGACTCACCTGTTTTTATAATGAAACTGTAATTACTGCTGTTATAATTTTTCAAAACAAAAATATCATCAGGAAATCCGTACACTTCCTGATTTGAAATATAGCTGTAAACCGGAGGAATCGCCTCTTCTCCCTGTTCATTCATAAAACCATATTTACCATTTTTTTCTATCTGATAATAATTCCCCTTTTGAGAAACAACTGTAATATTATCTTTCAGCGCTGTCACTTTTCCCATGCTGTTATGAAACCATGCGTTTGAACCCTTTTTCCTCCAAAACGCGCCGCTGTCAAACCCCTGAATGATATCATACGTTATTGGTTCCGTCAGATTACCTTCTCTGTCCATGATTCCGAATAGTCCGTTCTGTCCAACAACCGCCCGTTCCTCATCCAGCCAGTGAATGCTGTCATAATGACAGGATATCCTTCGGGAAGGATCGGAAAGCGCAGAAACATCCGCGCATTCCATGCTTCCATCCGCCTTCTCAAAAACAAGCATTCCTCCCTTTTTGTCATCCGCATATTTATCATAACAGATGTAGTCATATGTTGCATCTATTGTGACTTCACCCTGCAGATCGACAACGCCGTACAACCCGTTCTCCTGTATACAAAAAAGGTTTTCTTCCGGTACAAGTAAGGATATCTGATCATACAAAGGTTCCAGCAGTATCCCGCCGCTCCCGTCGAGCAGCCCCTGCTTTTCATCCTGTTGGAAACAGATATATTTCCCCAATGCCGTAATATAATCGGCATGCTCCAGCAGCGTTTTTCCTTTTTTGTCAAAACAGGTATACACTCCGTCAGATTGTGCGATGATAAACGTATCTTCTGCGGTAATGGCATCATATTCTGCGGCTACGATACAAGTCCCCTCACGATCGATCATGCCATATCTGCCATCCTTCATGACCGTCGCCAATCCATCCTTAAAATATCCTGCATCATCATAGACCGGCTCTATCACAACTTGACCTTTCTGGTCAATATATCCATAACGGCCGTCTATGGAAAAATACGCCAGCCCTTCCTGAAAGGAACTGACACTGTCACATTCCAGACAAAAAGCCGTCTTCCCGGTTTTATCCATAAAGCCGTAGGTATCCCCTGCCACAAAATACGCAAGTCCCTCCACAAAAGGTGTCGCCCTGTCATACACAAAAGGGATCGCAGTCTCTCCCTCTACATCAATATACCCATACTTCCCTTCTTTAGAAACACAGGCCAGACCCTCGCTGAACGGATTGGCAATATCATAAATACAGGGTGTTATCTTTCTTCCATCCTCGCTGCTGAACCCGTACTGATCTCCGTCAAATATACAGTACATACCTTCTGAAACAAATACAAGATCAATCCATTCTGCCGATGACGGAATGACCAGCAGCGGCTTTTGTTCATCAACGCTCACTTTTTCCGCCGATTCCCCAACACTCCCGACACTGATCCTGCTTTCCTCCCTGCCACAGCCTGACAGAAATGCCAACAGGAAGAACAACAACGCCGCTTTCTTTCCTTCTCTTCTTATATCTCTTCCTATATCTCTTCTCATATTTCTTTTCCTGACCGCTTAACTAAAAACAGGTGAAAACACCGTCAC
>VSOD01000504.1 GCA_009774655.1 Lachnospiraceae bacterium | reverse complement strand
CCCCCCCGCCGGAGGCGCGGGGGCTCGGAGATGTGTATAAGAGTCATGGCCCGTCTGATCGCATACGATATCAGGGAAGATTCCCTGCAGCTGGCTCTGCAGGAGCAGGTACTGGATGAGATCTGCCCTGCCATCAACGCTTCCTTTGCGGACTGCGACTATATTTTCCTGTGCGCGCCGGTCTCCTGCAACGACGAGAATCTGCTCACTTTGAAACAGCATCTGGCGTCTCATACGATCCTCACCGATGTGGGCAGCGTCAAGACCGGTATCCACAGACAGGTGGAAGCGCTTGGGCTGCAGGGGCAGTTTATCGGCGGCCATCCCATGACCGGTTCCGAACGCTTCGGCTATCAGAATTCCCGGACGTCCCTGCTGGAAAACGCCTACTATATCCTGACCCCTTCCGACACGGTGCCCGGACAAAAGCTGCACAGCTACCGGACACTGGTGGAATCCATCGGTGCGATCCCGCTCATTCTAAACTTTGAAGAGCATGACTATGTAACCGCGGCCATCTCCCATCTGCCCCATGTAGTCGCCGCCTCCCTTGTCAACCTTGTCAGGGACGCCGATTCCGAAGCAGGCATCATGAAGATGACCGCCGCCGGCGGTTTCAAGGATATCACCCGCATCGCTTCTTCCTCCCCTGCCATGTGGCAGCAGATCTGCCTGACCAACAGGGACAATATTTCTAACTTACTGAAAAAGTACATAGAAGCGCTTACAAAGATCGCCGCCGAAATTGACGCCGGATCCGGGGACACGCTCTACAGCTTCTTCGATTCCGCAAGAGAATACAGAGAGTCCTTTATCGACGCTTCCAGCGGCCCGATCAAGACCGAACATGTCCTGACTCTGGATATCGCAGACAGGCCCGGCTCCATTGCCGCCATCGCCTCCCTGCTGGCCGCCCACAACGTGAGTATCAAGAATATCGGGATCAACCACAACCGGGAACTGGCAGAAGGCGCTCTGCGCATAGAATTCCATGAAAAAGAGGCTGTTGAGCAGGCCGTCTGTGCCCTGACCGCACAAGGCTACACGATCCGCACCAGACGCCCTTCCTGACATGATACATTCATCCCGTACAGGCACAATCCATAACAGCAAATACAACGGAGGCACACTATGATCTTTCACAAAGCACACCATCTCAAAGGCGAAGTAACCGTTCCCGGAGACAAGTCCATCTCCCACCGGGCAGTGATGTTCGGTTCCCTGGCAGAAGGCACGACCGAAGTGCTCAATTTCTTACAGGGTGCGGACTGCCTCTCCACGATAGACTGTTTTCGCAGGCTGGGCATCTCCATCGAAAATACGCCCGACCATATCCTGATCCACGGCAAAGGACTCCACGGCCTGCATAAGCCCGACGGCATTCTCGACACCGGTAACAGCGGCACCACCACCAGACTGATCTCCGGCATCTTGGCCGGGCAGCCCTTCGAGACGACTCTGACGGGCGACGCCTCGATCCAAAAACGCCCCATGCGCCGTATCATGGAACCCCTTTCCATGATGGGCGCCGACATTTCCAGCCTACGGGGCAACGACTGTGCGCCGCTGCGCATCAAGGGCGCGCCGCTGCACGGCATCCATTACCATTCCAAAGTAGCCTCTGCCCAGGTCAAGTCCGCCATCCTGCTGGCCGGCCTGTATGCGGACGACATAACAAGAGTGACGGAACCCGTCATCAGCCGCAACCATTCGGAGATCATGCTTAAGTATTTCGGAGCCGACCTGCAGTCCGAAGGCACCACCGCCGCCATCTCCCCGAATCCTGCTCTGCATGGCCAGAAAGTATGTGTTCCCGGCGACATCTCTTCCGCCGCCTATTTTATCGCCGCCGGACTGCTTGTCCCCGGCGCGGAAATCCTGATCCGCAATGTTGGTATCAACCCGACCAGAGACGGTATTCTGAAAGTGGCACAGGCCATGGGCGGCGATATCACGCTTCTCAATGTCAACCATGACGGCGAACCGACCGCCGACCTGCTTGTAAAGCACAGCACACTGCACGGCATCACCATTGAAGGGGCGATCATCCCTGCCTTGATCGACGAACTTCCCGTCATCAACGTGATGGCCGCCTGCGCCGAAGGCACGACCATCATACGCGATGCGGCCGAACTGAAAGTCAAGGAATCCAACCGCATTGATGTAATGGTCAGATATCTAAGCGCCATGGGATGCGCCATCACCGCCACCGAAGACGGTATGATCATAGAAGGAGGCCGGTCCCTGCACGGCGCAGTCATAGACTCCCACATGGACCACCGGATCGCCATGAGCTTCGCCATCGCCGCTCTGGTTGCCGACGGCGATACCGAGATCAGGGGAAGCGATGTCGTAACGATCAGTTATCCTGATTTCTATGCAGATCTGGCAAGGCTTACACATTGATACACTGCCGCCCTGCCATACGCCTTTCCGACTCTTCCGTCAAAAAAGCTGCTGTAAATGAGATCATTTACAACAGCTTTTCTTACGTTCCCATGACTGCGGCCATATGCAGTTATATCTCTGTTCCCATGAACAAAGCCTTACGGCATTCACCCCTGCCGCCCGTCCATACTCACGCCGACAGCTTGACCAGCAACCTGTTCAAAAAATAAGATCCGACCATACAGAAAATGCCCGCCAGGCATCCGTACCAGTTGAGTGCGACATCTGTCATCTGAAAATGTCTTCCCTCTACATACTGCTTATAGTACTCTGTGTAATAGGCCATCATATAGCATGCCAAACCTGCCAGTATTATGCCGACGATCCGGAAATATCCCCTGAATATGACCATACTGACAAAAGCCGTCACCAGCCCCACGACAAAGAACAATGCCAGATGGGCCCCGTAGCGGATCATACGGCTAACCGTCTCGATCTGTTCCTGCTTCGGATCATCGAAAATAATCCCGGCAACCCGTCCGGCGATCCGCATAGTCACGTTCGTAGAGCTGGCACCGCTCTGAAAAGAGACGATCATCACAAAATATACCAGCAGTACCAGCGCAAGAACCGATGCAAAGATCACTGTGAGTTCCAGCCACAGATTCCTGTGTTTCCTCTGTTTCATGTTGCCTTGCTTTCCTAATTATTCATATTCTTGATCGTGCTGTAGGTCTCTATCCTGCTT
>VSOD01000503.1 GCA_009774655.1 Lachnospiraceae bacterium | reverse complement strand
GTTCCCGGCTCTTGCAGAAGCCATAAACGGTAGCTCCTGCAAGGCCGAAAACGAAATTTCTAATGTCGTTAACTATACATAGACAATCACAAAAAGAAATAAGCATCCCACCCGCCTAAAGTGAGGACGCTTATTTCTATAAGTCAATTTTACTGAGGTCATATCGGAACTCGTGTCGTCCGATAACCTTTTTAAGTAAACTTACATCATGCTCAGCCTGCCGTCGGGCGGGCCGCATGGCCATCCATGCTGTGAAAGTCGAAGACTTTCATAGTAAACTGTACACCAGCGCCGCCTGTTTTGCAAGCGGCTCTTTCTCACATATTTTTACTGCCCTTTCTGTCATATACAGAAAATCATATCTACTGCACAACTTATTCAGCACCTGCTACAAACCACTCACCAGAATACTGTATGTCAGTTTTTACTTGAAACGTATTTTCTATAATTTCAATTATCTAAATGAGTGTTTCAGCAGCTTCAAACTGCTGAAATCCCCCTGTGCATACCGCCGTTATTCGTTCACCTCAAATTTGTACCCCATCCCCCAGATCGTCCGGATCAGCTCTCCCTTTTCTCCCATCTTACTGCGCAGCTTTTTCACATGCGTGTCAATGGTTCTGGCATCTCCGAAATAATCATAATTCCAGACACTGTTCAGGATCTTCTCTCTGGAGAGCGCAATCCCTTTGTTCTCCACAAAATATGTCAACAGCTCAAATTCCTTGTAGCTTAAGTCAACGGGATGTCCGTCTACCAGGACGCTGTGCGCCGCCTTGTTGATGAGGATTCCGCCTGCCTCTATCACCTCATCCGCACTGGCCTGGCTGGTCCTGCGCAGGATCGCCTCCACCCGCGCCACCAGGATTTTGGGACTGAAAGGCTTGGAAATATATTCATCCACCCCCAGCTCAAATCCCTGTAGTTCATCCCGTTCGTCGGACTTGGCCGTCAGCATGATGATCGGCACCTTGGAATACTCCCGGATTTCCTTGCAGACCTGCCAGCCGTCCATATTGGGCATCATAACATCCAGAATGATCAGCGCAATATCATTCTGTTCAAAAAAGAGGTCTATCGCCTGCGCGCCGTCCTCGGCCTCTATCACCTCATAATTGCTTTTGGTCAGAAAGTCTTTCACCAGTTTACGCATACGGCTTTCATCATCGACTACAAGAATTTTCAACCGTTCCATAAGCACCATCTTCCTTTCGTCATTTTTCCAGGGCTCTTTCCGCCTCCCGCACCGCTCTTTCCCGCTCCGTCAATTCCTGTTCCCACTCCGAGTATTCATTGACAATGGCCGTCCTGTAATTGACGATCGTCGGCAGATCACTTCTGAGCGAAAGCAGAATCAACATTCCGATCGCCACCACAAGCAGTATATTGATGCAAAAGGACGTCACAAACCGTCCCCGATACTCCGGCTTCACCCCTCGTGTCTCCAGGCTCTTCCTGATCGAGCTGCTGTTCTCGGTCTTGTTGCTGTAAGTCCCGTAGAGCGGCACCGGCCTGATCTTCTCCTCCGGCACGCCGCATTTGAGCAGCTGCCCCTGCATTCTCTGCAGATATGCCATCCCCAGAGGTGTAAGAAACACCCTGTTGTCAATGGCTTTATTATATACCATTAAAACATTCTGCGTATTGCGAAAATCGAGATGCTGCTCCAGATTTTCAATCTTCTTCTTCTCCAGCCTGGCCGTCTCCGCATCCGCGACCGTCGCAAACCTGTAACCGCCTACGATCAGATCCTCTTCATTCTTATCCATTATCCACTCACACTCCCGTAACATAAGGATATCGTCCCGCATAGGATGCCGGACAGACAAAAAAGAGTGGAAACTCTTTGAAATCCTCAACAGAATCACACTCTTTTATTAATATTACTTTCAGTGGAGCCTAACGAAAGCTCGTCGAACCCCGAGCTCTCGTTGAACTCTACGTTACTAAAATCCATGACCCCATCTTTCTGGATATTATAATACACCAGAAAATGGTCATTGTAAAGAAAAACCTGATTGATAAAGCTGTTAATTATTCTACGTTTATACGCTTGCCAATTGTTATCCGGTTCAAGGAATTGCCTAAGGAAGAAAAGCATTTCTTCTTCTGATAGCCCGAACTTTAAAGACTGGAAATAGGCAAGCTCGCCTTCAATAGCGATTTTTTCCGATTCAAGGCCGTCAAGGCGCTGCAATAGCGTTTCTGCGGCAAGTCCTTTTTCAATGGCTTTTATAATATTATCCGTAGCTTTTTTATTCTCTTGGAGTTTCTTCCTATAATATGCAATATCTTGCTCACGGGTATCGCTTTCGGATTGTAACCGGCAAAGCCTTTGCGCAATATCTGTCAGTATATCCGGCTGTAAAATATACTCCACGGTTTTCTGCACGATCAGGTCCTCGATAAAATCTCGTCGGACATGTTCTTTCTGGCAGTTGCCTTTTTGTCGTACCGTTGGGCACTGGTAATAGTAAAATTTGCCACCGCTTTTTCCTGTGCCGCTAACGCCGGCCATAGGCTTTTTGCAATATCCGCAAAAGAGCTTTCCTGATAACATATATTCGGCTACACCGGCCCGCTCTTTCTTTGACACTTTTCTCCGCTCCCTTTCTTTCTGCGCAAGGTAAAAAGTTTCTTTAGGAATCAGCGCAGGCACGCCGTTTTCTACTCTTACGCCGACCGCCTCATAAATTCCTATGTACATTTCATTTTGAATTATCCGTGAAATACTGTTTTTATTAAAAGGATTGCCCCTGCTTGTCTTAAAGCCAAGCTCATTTAGCCTTCGGCAAATATCGGCATTTGGTTGCCGGTCAATATACATATCAAAAATTATTTCCACAGCTTTCGCATTTTCCGGGTCTATCTCATATGTATGTTCCTTTGACGCCCGATAACCTAGCGGCATTGTATTTCCGAGTACCCGGCATTTTAAAGCACTTTCATGCATGCCACGCCTGATCTTCTGCGCCAGTTCTGCAGAATAGTATTCTGCCAGGCCTTCCATAAGGGATTCAAGTATAATCCCTTCGGGCCCGTCTGGGATTGCTTCGGCCGCATAAAATATCTGTACACCATTTTGCCGTAGCTGTCTTTTATAAATTGCGCTGTCATATTTATTTCTTGCAAATCGATCTGTCTTATATACAACAACC
>VSOD01000502.1 GCA_009774655.1 Lachnospiraceae bacterium | reverse complement strand
CAAATATATTTACCTGTATTATTGCGGGATGGATCATGTGTATGGGGTGTCTGATTTCTGCACTTTTGGTTGGCATTCCATTTTTGGGATTTTTCCATATAGAACTTTCGGAGATTCTTTCACAAGGGATCTGCGTGTTTGCCTTGAGTGCGGCTTATACAGCAATTTACTGTTTTTTTGCTATGTTAATTCATAATCGCACGATTACAGCCATTACCTGTATCATATTTTCATTTTTGCTTTTGTTTTCCGGAACTGTTATTTCAAACCGACTGGACGAATCAGAATATTATTATATTCCGGATGCGTCCTTGGGGACAGGTGAAATTGACGATGGAAGTCATTCTGAATGGATTCGTAATCCCGATTATTTGGAGGGAACTGAACGTCGGATTTATGAAATATTTTTTGAAGCTATTCCCGGAGGACAGTCATTACAGCTTAGTGGAATGTTAAATGAACACACCAGCTATATAGAGATGTTTTCGGCTTCATTGGCGTGGATTGTTTTATCATGCGGTTATGGAATGATACTGTTCCGTAGGAAAGATTTGAAATAGAGGGAGGTATCTTCATGCTTTTACCGTGGGTTTTGTGTGGTGTTCTGTCTGCTGTTAGTTTTATTCTCTGTATGAAAATTCATATGTTGAAAGTGAGTATGGCGGAAATACGGGCACAACTTGCGGACTGGCTGAAAACAGATACGAACACCCTTATTTCAATATCTTCCAGTGACAGGCAACTGCGATTGTTGGCAGCCGACCTAAACAGGCAACTTCGGCAGCTTCGCAGACAACGCAGACAATACCTTGACGGAGATAAGGAGTTGAAAGATGCCGTAACGAATATTTCTCATGATTTACGGACACCTTTAACTGCAATTTGTGGATATTTAGATTTGCTTGAGGCTGAAGAAAAGTCCGAAAAAGTTACCCGCTGTTTCATGGCTATTCAGAATCGTGCAGAAGTATTAAAGCAATTAACGGAAGAATTGTTCCGCTATTCGATTATCATGTCGGTACAAGAGCCTGTGCAGTTAGAGCCTTTATGTGTGAATGATCTATTAGAACAAAGCCTTGTATCATTTTATGCTGCCCTGACTAAGAGTGGCATTACCCCGCAAATAGATATTACTGAAAAAAAGATTATACGCCCTTTGAACAGAACTGCTTTTCTGCGTGTATTGAGTAATATTCTGAATAATGCAGTGAAATACAGCGACGGCGATCTAAATGTTGTGTTGTCCGAAACGGGAGAAATCACTTTTTCAAATACAGCGCAAAATCTAAATGATGTACAGGTTGGAAAATTGTTCAACCGTTTCTTTTCTGTGGAAACAGCAAGGAACTCAACGGGTCTGGGACTTGCTATCGCAAAAACACTGGTTGAACAAATGCACGGCACGATTACCGCACACTACTGTGACGGCGTATTAAGTGTCCGGTTAGATTTTTCGCAAACAGCAGAATAATAGATTCCTGTTTGTTTTAAAATGCAGACAGGCAGGAAATCTGTTCAGTTTACGGGGGTGACGACTGGCTTACCGTCAGCATCCAGCAGAACACTCATCCCGCATCCTGCCGTCAGCGACGAAGAAGCCAGCACATCCCCAACCGCTCCACGGGATAGATAGCCTCCAGGCGGCAGTCCACACCTTTCTCTCCCATGGCTGCCATCTTTGACAGCAGGATTCCACGCACCTGTGGTATACGCAGGTTACCGATCTGGGTGGACATCCGGATCTTCTCCCCCACGCGCCGGTCAAATCCGGCATCGAGGTCAGCCAGCGAAGTCAGCAGCGCATCCAGTTCCCCCGCCCCGGCCTGAGCGGACAGCCCGGCAAGTATATTTTTATAGTCGTGCCGGAAGGCCCTGGCCTCCCGCCGAATAGCTTCCAGCTCCTGCTCATAGAGCTGCTGCCTGGCGAATTGTAAATCTTCATCCGCAGCCGGCAGGCTGAACAGTCTCGCGGACAGAACAGACGCTGCCATCTGAAACACCCCCGCCATACACACGGCAGCCAATGCCCGCCAGATTCCGATCCGCCAGCCCCATCGCACCCACAGGGTACACATCAGCACGTTCGCAACGGAAATTACAACATATAGGACCAGCCCGGATACTTTGAACACATTATACAGGCTTAAATGAATCATACTTGCCAATGCCGGAGAGAATGCCAGCGCGGGCAGCTTTTTCAGCATCCGGCATCCCCGCTCGTCCATGATGACGTACAGGTAGATTGCCAGCGCAATATGACCAACCGAAAACTCCTGGAAACCGGACAGAAATAACGCCAAAACGTCCAAGACGCCACTTCCTTCCCAACGAAATTATCATACCATAGCGGCAGATCTTTGTCCACGAATGCTCCGCGGAGCAAGAACTGGAAGATCAAGGATCCAAAGATTATACGGCAGATACAATAATTTGCTGAATTTTATATCTACCGAGTTGATTTTGCATTGCATTTCGCATATACTATCAGTACAATGAAACGCAGAAGGAGTTATTTTTATGGCTAACACGACAAATTTCAGTGTCCGTATGGACAGTGATATCAAGAAACAGTGTGAAACGCTCTACGGTGAGCTGGGCATGAACCTGACCACCGCCATCAATGTTTTCCTGCGCCAGTCTCTCCGCGTCGGTGGCTTCCCCTTCGAGGTCAGGCTGGAACAGCCAAACAAAGAAACAGTTGCCGCCATGCTGGAGGCCGAACGGATCGCACGCGACACAAGTGTAAAGCGTTATTCTGATGTGGAGGAAGCGCTCCGCGAACTGAAACGATGAGCAGGGAAATCGTCTGGACCACCAGATTCAATTTTCCGTGGATTTGCTGTAAGACCTGCCCGTAACGTTCCTGCAGGTTCCTCGCGTAATCTGTAAGAGATGAGCGTCTCGCAACGGTTATCGGGGTTGCTTAGAGCAGATCGAAGTTACTTCTTATTGCCGCAGTGCCCATATCAGGTTAAAATATACCATATTGCCACACGCACACACAGCACCAAAAAGGGAGCACACTATGATCATCAGCGCAAGCCGCAGAACCGACATTCCTGCATATTTTTCTGAATGGTTTCTCAACAGGATCGAAGCGCAGTATGCTTATGTGCGCAATCCCATGAATATACGTCAGGTCAGCAGCATCAGTCTCAGCCCTGAACT
>VSOD01000501.1 GCA_009774655.1 Lachnospiraceae bacterium | reverse complement strand
AATATTTCTGGGTTTGGTTCTTGATGCCATTTACAAATACAATCTCTGGGAAAACACCATGTTGATCGTGAACACGGATCATGGATTTCTGCTGGGGGAACATGGCTGGTGGGGGAAGACCAACATGCCGATTTATGAGGAGATAGCGCATACGCCGCTCTATATCTATGATCCCAGACGCAGGGAATGTGCGGGAATCAGGCGCGGAGCTCTTGTACAGACCATCGATCTGGCTCCCACGCTGTTGGAATATTTCGGGGTGAAAATTCCGAAAGATATGCAGGGAAAACCACTCAAGGATGTGATGGAGAAGGATACACCGATTCGTGAATATGCGGTGTTTGGCTATCATGGCAGTCAGGTGGATGTGACAGATGGACGGTATGTATATATGCACAGCGCGGTTAATCCGGAAATGCCGGTGTATGAATACACGCTGATGCCGACCCATATGCGCGCTATGTTCAGCACGGAAGAATTGCAGGATACACAGCTTTCGGCGCCTTTTTCCTTTACCAAGGGATGCCCTTTGATGAAGATTGTGAAGAAAGATAAGATGGGAGATACCACGAAGTTTGGCTCCATGCTGTTTGATCTGGAGACGGATCCTGATCAGGCACATCCGTTGGAAGATGAAATTGTGCGAAAGAGAATGATGGGCTATATCAGAGACTGTATGGAGAATAATGATGCTCCGGTGGAGCTTTATGAAAGGTTAGGGGTATAACGATGGGAAACAAATATGCAAAAGCAAAATTTCTTGATATTTTTAAGTATTCTTTCGGTGGACTGGGATCGAATCTGGCATTTTTCCTGGTGATGAGTTATCTCACCTTCTTCTATACGGATATTTTCGGTATCGATACGATGGTGGTGGCCAGCCTGATGCTGGTGTCGAGATTTATCGATGCATTTACGGATCCGTTGATGGGCATGCTGGGCGACCATACAAGGAGCAGGATGGGGAAGTATCGTCCGTGGATCATTTTTGGTGCTCCGGTTCTGGGCATTCTGATTTTTCTGCTTTTTACGGCTCCAGAGTTGTCAGCAGGAATGAAAATAGTGTATGCTTATGTGGTATATATAGCCTATTCTTTAGCATCTACGGTAGTAAA
Source organism: Lachnospiraceae bacterium (assembly GCA_009774655.1). Taxonomy (GTDB): domain Bacteria; phylum Bacillota; class Clostridia; order Lachnospirales; family Lachnospiraceae; genus UBA3282. The sequence continues at coordinate 2,056 of VSOD01000501.1, read as the reverse complement.
TATACCCTATCATTCGCTGACACCGGTATTGTCTGAGGATCCGGACCAGAGAACCGTTATCGTATCATGGAAACAGGGTATGGGGACAGTATCCCAGTTTGTCATCACGATCATGGCGCTTCCGCTGGTGAATCTGTTTGGCGGCGGCAGGCAGGGATGGGCGGTCTATGGTGCTCTGATCGGTATCCTGACGACGGTTTCTTTCTGGATCTGCGCATGGGGCGGTAAAGAGTACGACGTATGCGACATGCAGGCGGAGAAAGGTTCTTTCAATATGTTAAAGGATTTAAAGCTGCTCCTGCACAATAAACCCACGGTAATGCTGATGATCGCGTTTGGAACGGATGTATTGGCAAACGCAACCTACAGTGCAGTTAATATGTATTATTTTAAGTATGTTTTAGGACGGGAGGACCTGGTACCGAAGGTAGCATCCGCGATCCTGTTTGCGGGTATTGTGTCGATTCCGTTGCTGCCCATACTGACCAAATGGTTTGGCAAAAAGAGACTGTACTGGTTTGGCAGTGCACTCTCCATTATTCCGCTGGTCGTTATGTGGATCAGACCTACCGCACCGGTGGCTGTTCTGATGAGCATGATGGCGATGTTTGGATTTATATCCAAGATTCCGTCTAACCTTGGCTGGGCCATGCTGCCGGAATGTTCCGATTACGCGGAATGGAAGTTTGGGCAGAGAGCGGACGGTCTCATGTCGTCGTCCCTGACTTTTATCAATAAGTTTGGCATGGCAATCGGCGGGTTTATCGCCAGCTTCTTCTTGGGACTGGTGGGATTTGTGCCGAATCAGGAGCAGACAACGGCGGTACTGGGTATGATCTCTTTCCTGCGCTTCGGTATGCCGGTACTGGGATATATTGCCTCATTGATCTCAATGGCATTCTATGAGATCACCAGTGAGAAGTATGCGCAGATTCGTTCCGATCTGGATGCCAGGAAAAAGTAAGGACCGTGGTTTCGAGGAATAAACATAATTCCATGCAACAATATAATATCAAAGTGCACTGCGATAAAAGAAGATAAGACAGAAGGAGAAGACAATGCCCGCGATACAAGTGATGATCAAACCGGCTTCCGGACTTTGTAATATGCGTTGCAGTTACTGTTTCTATGTGGATGAGATGGCGAACAGGAGGCAGGCTTCCTACGGGATCATGAGCGAACAGACGCTTGAGAATGTGATCATGCGGATCCTGGAAACGGCCGACAGCTATTGCAGTATTGTCTTCCAGGGCGGGGAGCCGACACTGGCGGGTCTTGATTTCTATCGGAAGTGCCTGGAACTGGAACAGAAGTATAATACGAAAAAAGTGAAGATAGACCATGCTTTGCAGACCAATGGCTATGTGCTGGATGAGGAGTGGTGCAGCTTTTTTGCGCAGAACCATTTTCTGGTAGGGCTTTCCGTGGATGGCATTAAAGCCACCCACGACGCCTGCCGGAAGGATGCAGAGGGACAGGACACCTATTTTCATGTACTCCATGCGGCCAGGCTGCTGGAGGAGGCGGGGGCCGATTTCAATGTACTTACGGTGGTGAACGGCAGGACGGCGCCGAAAATCCGCAGGATTTATGAGCAGTATCGGAAGCTTGGTTTTAAGTGGCAGCAGTATATCGCCTGTCTGGATCCGGTACTGGAGGAACAGGGGAAACAGGACTATTCTCTGAGAGCGGAAGTTTACGGGCAGTTCCTGATCGATTTGTTTGACTTGTGGGAAATTGATTTAAAGCAGGGCAGACAGCCCTATATCAGACAATTCGAGAATTATATCGGTATTCTGATGGGACAAATGCCGGAGTCCTGCGAACAAAGAGGGGTCTGCAGCCTGCAGAATGTGGTGGAGGCGGACGGCAGCGTCTATCCCTGCGATTTCTATGTGCTGGATGAGTACAGGCTGGGGAATCTGAATGCGGAAGGTTTTGACGTGATCGACCGGAGGCGCCGGGAGAGTGGGTTTCTGGAAAATTCATGCAATCATACGGAAAGATGTAAGAAATGCCCTTACTACGGTATTTGCCGGGGTGCATGCCGCAGGCA
>VSOD01000500.1 GCA_009774655.1 Lachnospiraceae bacterium | reverse complement strand
CAGTCAGGATCACGCCATGATCCTGCGGCGGTCCGCGAAGGGCAGATGTGTGGTTCATGTGCCGAAGCTGCTCTATTACTGGCGCTCTCATGCGGGCAGCGTGGCGTCGGATATAAGTGCAAAGAGTTACGCGATCGAGGCGGCCAGAGGCGCGGTGGCGGCAAGCTTAAGACAGCAGGGATTCGACAATTTCGAGATCACCTCAACCAGGGCCTTTGAGACTATTTTCCGGATCAAGTATGAGATTCTGGGAAATCCGATGGTGAGTATCGTGATCGCCAACAAGGATCATCTGGAGGATCTGCAGCGGTGCATCACTTCGATCATGGACAAGAGTACCTATGACAATTATGAGATCATCGTGGTGGAGAACAACAGCACCAGCGACGAGATCTATGAATATTATAAGAAGATACAGGAACATGCCAATATCAGGGTGATCACTTACGAGGGTGAGTTTAACTATTCAAGGATCAATAACCTGGGGGCAGCGCAGGCGCGGGGCGAGTATATCCTGCTGCTCAACAACGACACGAAGGTGATCACGCTGGACTGGATCGAAGAGCTGCTCATGTATGCGCAGCGCAAAGATGTGGGCGCGGTGGGCGCGAAGCTCTACTATGAGGACAAGACGATCCAGCACGCGGGCGTGGTGCTGGGCCTGGGCGCACACAGGACGGCGGGACACAGTCATTACCGTGTCAGCAGCAACAATCTGGGTTATATGGGAAGACTCTGCTATGCGCAGAACGTGATGGCGGTGACGGGCGCCTGCCTGATGATGAAAAAGGCGCTGTTTACAGAGCTTGGCGGGCTGGACGAGAGCTTTGCCGTCTCCCTGAACGATGTGGATCTGTGCGTGAGGGCATGGAAGGCCGGCTATGTCAATGTGTTTACGCCTTTTGCGGAGCTGTACCATTTCGAGTCTATTTCCCGCGGTCTGGATAATACCGGGGAGAAAGCCGCGCGGTATGACAGGGAGTCGGAGGCATTCCGGACGAAGTGGAAGGAAGTGCTGGAGACGGGAGATCCGTATTATAATGTGAACTTCTCGCTGGATCGGAGTGATTTTGCGTTGAAGATTTAAAGAGACAGGGCCGGGATGCGCTTCGGGAGATGGAGCATTCCGGCCCTGTCTGCACAGGGGCAACAGGGGCTATTGTCTGCCCGACATTGGAAGTGCAATATCAATTTGCTGCGGGATAGATTTCCAAAAGAGGTTTACTGATAGAACAACCTTGTGTTAGAATATAGATGTTGATTTATTTGTGTAGGAGCGTAAAAACAAGAACGGGAACGCTTCGGAAATGGAGGAAAACATGGGATATCAGGAACAGTTTAATTTTTGGGTGGAGGATTCTTATTTCGACGATGCGACGAAGCAGGAGCTTCTGGCGATCAGGAATGACGAGAAGGAGATTGAAGAGCGTTTTTACAAGGATCTTGAGTTCGGAACAGGCGGTCTGCGCGGTGTGATCGGCGCGGGCACGAACCGCATGAACATCTATACGGTTCGGAAAGCGACCCAGGGACTTGCGAATTACATAAAGAAACAGGGCGGCGAAGAGAAGGGTGTTGCGATCGCTTACGATTCCAGAAGGATGTCTCCCGAATTTGCGGACGAGGCTGCTCTTTGTCTGGCGGCCAACGGGATCAGGGCTTATGTGTTTGATGCGCTGCGTCCCACACCGGAACTGTCCTTTGCACTGCGGGAGCTGGGCTGTATCTCCGGTATCGTGATTACGGCCAGTCATAACCCGCCGGAGTACAACGGTTACAAGTGTTATTGGGAGGATGGCGCGCAGGTTGCAGCTCCCAGAGACAAGGAGATCATCACGGAAGTGAACAATGTGACCGACTACCATGCGGTGAAGACGATGGACAAGGAGGAGGCGAAGAAAGCCGGCCTCTATGTGGTGATCGGCAAAGAGATCGACGACAAGTACATGGTTGAGTTGAAGAAGCAGATCATCCATCCGGAAGTGATCCAGGAGATGTCTGAGGATATGAAGATCGTTTACTCTCCGTTCAACGGCACAGGTAATGTACCGGTGAGAAGAATCCTTTCCGAGCTTGGCTTCAAGAATGTGTTCGTAGTGCCCGAGCAGGAGATGCCGGATCCCGACTTTACCACCCTGGATTATCCGAATCCGGAAGATCCCAAGGCATTTACACTGGCGCTCAAGCTGGCGAAGGAGAAGAATGCAGATATCGTGCTGGCGACAGACCCGGATGCGGACAGACTGGGTATCTACGCACTGGATACGAAGTCCGGCGAGTATGTGCCTTTTACCGGTAATATGTCCGGTATGCTGATTGCGGAGTATATCTTAAGAGAGCGGACGGCTACCGGTAAGATGCCTGAGAATCCGGCTCTCGTAACCACCATCGTGACCACCAATATGGCCCGTGCCATTGCTGATGATTATAAAGTGAAGTTTATCGAAGTGCTGACAGGCTTTAAATATATCGGTGAGCAGATCAAGCTGTTTGAGCAGAACGGTTCCAACAACTACGTATTCGGTCTGGAGGAGAGCTACGGCTGTCTGGCGGGCACCCATGCGAGAGATAAGGATGCCATCGTTGCGGTTATGTGCCTGTGCGAGATGGCGGCATGGTGCAAGAAGAACGGTAAGACCGTATGGGATCAGATGATCACCTTGTATGAGAAGTACGGCTACTTCAAAGAGAGCCAGTATGCGATCACCATGAAGGGAATCGACGGCGCGAAGCAGATTGCAGAGATCATGGATAAACTCAGGAACGATCCGCCGAAGAATTTCGGAGAGCTGAAGGTGAAGGAGTTCAGAGATTACAATACAGGTAAGACACTGAATCTGGAGACCGGTGAGGCCGGCGAGACGGGTCTGCCGCAGTCTAATGTGCTGTATTTCGATCTGACCAATGATTCCTGGTGCTGTGCACGTCCGTCCGGCACGGAGCCCAAGATCAAGTTCTATATGGGCGTGAAGGGAACAAGCCTGGAAGATGCGCAGGCGAGGCTGGATAAGCTGACGGAAGATTTGAAGGCATATCTGTAATAAACGGATAAACTGTTATTATAGTAAACGAAGTTTCTAATGTCGTTTACTATAGAAAGAAGAGTACCGTCGCCCAGCGCAATTCAGGGCGGAGGGTGTTTTAAACAGGGCTTGGGATGGGGAAATGGATATTGAGTTTTAACAAAT